>NZ_JBGLYN010000042.1:0-53537 GCF_047304045.1 Variovorax sp. Varisp85 | reverse complement strand
CCCCCCGCAAGCTCACGCGCATCCGCCGCGACGCACCCGCCGCCAGTGGCCCCTCCGAGGGCGACACGCCCGCCAAGTGACGATGCTGGGGCCCCACGCCGCGCCCCGCGTTCGTGCCGCTCTGCGCATCGCGCTGAGCCACTACGTCGCGAGCGGGCTCACCGTTGCGCTGGGCCTGCTGTTCATCTCGGGCGGCATCCACCTCTGGCTCGGCACCATTGCGGCCTCTGCGGCCGCCACCGGCGTGATCGTCACCGCGCCGCCCGACTTGCCCGGCCCACGCCGCGGCAAGTTCCTGCAGATGCTGCCGGCGCCGCTCATCGGGCTGCCGCTCTTCTTCGCGGTGCAGATGCTGCACAGTGCCCCCATCCGGCTCGGGCTGGTGCTGGTGCCCGCCACCTTCGTCGCCTTCCTGGCCATGGCCTGGGGCAAGCGCGGCATCCCGATCGCCATCGCGGTGATGTTCTCGATGGTGTTCTCCATGGCCACGCCGCCGCCCGCCGGCATGGCCGACGCCATCGAGCGCACCTGGCACTTCGGACTGGGCGCGGGCCTTTACGTGATCTGGGCCACGCTGGCCAACCTCGCGCTCAACGGGCGCTTTCGCACCCAGTCGGTGGCCGACGTGCTGTATTCGCTGGCCGCGCTGATGCGAACCGAGGCCAGCCAGTTCCTGCCGCAGGACGAGACCCGCGACGTGCGCGACACTCCCGCGCCCTTGCTGGGCCAACTGCTGCGCGAGCAGGCCGCGCTGGCCGACCAGTTGCAGGCCACGCGCGACATCGTGCTCGAGTCGCCGCGCACTCCGCGCCGCCAGCGCCTGGCCGCCATGCTGGTGATCGTGCTCGAGATGCGCGACCAGCTGCTGGCCAGCGAGCTCGACCTCGACACCCTGCGCGCCCACCCCGCGCACGCCGAGGCGCTGATCGAGATGCGCCGCGTGCTCGAAGAGCTCGCCGACGAGACCATCGCGCTGGCCGACGCCCTCATGATGGGCCGCCACCCCGAGGCCGTAGCCGACCGCCGCCCGCGCCTGGCGGCCATCCACGTCTCGGCCGACGACAGCACCGACATGCACGGCGGCAGCGGCCCCACGGCCGCCATGCTCGCGCGCGGGCTGGCCAGCCGCATCGGCCACATCAACGACGAGGTGCTGCGCCTGTCGGCCATGGCGCGCGGCGACGCCGAGCCCAACCTCGCCGTGGTGCGAGCCAACTGGCAGCTCTTCGTGAGCCCCACCGACTGGTCGCTGCGCCCCTTCCTCACGCTGTGGAGCTGGGACCAGCCGCCGCTGCGCCACGCCATCCGCGCCGCGCTGGCCATCGCAGCCGGCTACGCCATCGCGGTGTCGATGCCCTGGGGCTCGCACGACTACTGGATCCTGCTGACCATCGTGGTCGTGCTGCGCGGCAGCCTGTCGCAGACGCTGGAGCGCCGCAACGCGCGCGTGGCCGGCACGCTGCTGGGCTGCGTGCTCGCGGTGGGGCTGCTGTCGGCGCACCCGTCGGCGCTGATGCTGCTGGTCATCGTCACGGTGGCGCAGGCCATCGCGCACAGCTTCGCAGTGCGGCGCTACCTCATTACCGCCGTGGCCGCCACCGTGCTCGGCCTGGTGCAGGCCCACATGCTGAACGTGGGCATCGCGCCGATCTTCGCGCTCTTCGAGCGCATCGCCGACACGCTCATTGGCGCCGCGCTGGCCTGGGGCTTCTGCTACGTGCTGCCCTCGTGGGAGCGCACGCAGATTCCGGCGCTGGTGTCGCGCGTGCTCACCGCACAGGCGCGGCATGCGCGGCTCGCGCTCGGCCTGGGCCAGCTCAAGGCCATCGACAGCAGCCCCGAGCTCGAATGGCGGCTCGCGCGCCGCGAGGCCTACGACAGCCTCTCGGCGCTGGTGCAGGCCACGCAGCGCTCGCTCTCGGAGCCGCGCGCGGTGCAGCCGCCGCTGGAGCCGCTCGAGCACCTGCAGGCACACAGCTACCAGCTGCTTGCGCAGTTGAGCGCCGTGAAGTCGATGCTGGTGCTGCGGCGTGACCGCCTCACGCCCGCAGAGGTCGAAGGCCCGATCAGCCGCACCGCGCAGCGCATCGAAGCGGCCATCGGAACCATTCCTACCACCGGCCCCTCTCAACCCGAGAGCGCCGGCTCGACCACCGTGGGTGGCCCGATCCCCCTGCCCGACCCGTTCGACAACGACATCAGCCCCTGGCTGCTGCGCCGGCTCGACCTCGCCACGGCACTCGCCACGCAGCTGCGCGACGACGCGGCGCGCATTCTTCAACCCCTGAACGAGACAACAGCAGCCACGACGACCACCGCCTGATGACCAAAGAGATACTTGCCCACCCCTGGTTCGGCACATGGATTGCCATCCTCGTCGCCATCCCGCTCGCTCTTCTGGTTCACCGCATCGGCGGCCTTGTCCTGAAGCGCATCACCCGCCCCGTACCCACGGTGCACGCGATGGTGATCAACTGCAACGCGCCGGCACGGCTCGTGCTGCCGCTGGTGGCGCTGCTGCTCATCTTCCAGGCGGCGCCTGACGACCTTCGCTTCATCGGCAACGTTCGCCACCTCAACGGACTGCTGCTCATCGCCGCCGCCACCTGGCTCACGGTGAAGGCCATCAGCGGCTTCGCCGAAGGCGTGCTCGCCCAGAACCCTTCCGACATCGACGACAACCTGCAGGCGCGCCGTGTGCTCACGCAGACGCGCGTGCTGGCGCGCACCGCCATGACGGTGGTGCTGGTGGCCGGCGGCGCGATGATGCTCATGACCTTTCCGGGTGCGCGCCAGGTGGGCGCGAGCCTGCTGGCCTCGGCCGGCGTGATCGGCATCGTGGCCGGCCTCGCGGCCAAGCCGGTGTTCAGCAACCTCATTGCGGGCCTGCAGATCGCGCTGGCGCAGCCCATCCGCATCGACGACGTGCTCGTGGTCGAGGGCGAATGGGGCCGCGTCGAGGAGATCACGGGCACCTTCGTCGTCCTCAAGATCTGGGACGAGCGCCGGCTGATCCTGCCACTCACCTACTTCATCGAGAAGCCGTTCCAGAACTGGACGCGGCACTCGGCGCAGCTGCTGGGCGCCGTGTTCATCTACGTCGACTACGGCATGCCGCTCGCGCCGCTGCGCGCGGAGGTCGAGCGCATCGTGAAGGCCGCACCCGAATGGGACGGCCGCTTCTTCAACCTGCGAGTGACCGATGCGACCGAGCGCACCATGCAGATCCGCGTGCTGTGCACCGCGGCAACATCGGGCCTTGCGTTCGACCTGCGCTGCAGCGTGCGCGAAGGGCTGATCGACTTCATGCAGCGCGAGCACCCGCAGTTCCTGCCGAAGATGCGCATCGCGAGCGACGGCGACCAGGAATACGGACAACAGCAACAACGAGCCGTGGCCTGATACGGCGTTGAGGCGCTCGGCGATGAAGGCGGCGCCGCAGCGCACCGCCTGGCAAGCAACCAGGTGCGCTACCGCGGCATCGTCAAGGCGACCGTGATGAAGGTGGCCTGATGCCGCCCGCCCCGCGGCGGCCCCGGTCCGCCTTGGGCAGCACGGCCACTGCCACCATGCGCTCGGCCTGCGCCTGCAGGAGGTGCAGGATTTGGTCCAGGCGCGCCGCGTCTTCGCCGCTCAGGGCGCTTATCAGCTCGGCATTGATCCTGGTGACCAGCGGAAAAAGCTCCGCGTACAGCGCGTGCCCCGCCTCGGTCAGGTCCAGCAGCACCTGCCGCCGGTCGCCCACGCGGGCCACGCGCGAGACCAGCTGTTTTTCGACCAGCGAACCGACGGCCTTGGAGGTGCGGGCGCGATCGAGCTGGGCATGCTCGGCCAGCTGGGAGGAGCCCAGTTCGCCGCGGCGCGCGAGCACCACGATCAGCCGCCATTCGCGCCGCGTGATGCCGAAGCGGCCCTCGCACAGCCGGATCACCATGCCACCCGCCACGCCGACCACCCGCGACAGCCGGTACAGCAGCAGGTCGTCGAGCGAACGGTGCTGCGTGGTCATTGGGGGTTAGTCCGGGGGTTGGTTGATTAGATCAATCGACTGTAGCGTCTCTACAGTCTTCGGGATCGAACTCCAACCCCGAGAAAACCCCGGAGACGCCGCCCCATGCCCACGCCCCTTTCTTCGTTCGACCGCCGCCACGCACTCGCCGCCCTGGGCGGGTTTGCCCTTGCGCCGCTCGCCCTCGATGCGCGGGCCCAGGCCTTCAGGCCCGGCCAGCCCATCAAGGTGCTGATCGGCGTGCCCGCCGGCGGCACGCAGGACGTGCTGACCCGCGCCATCGCGCAGCAGGTGCGCGAGGCGCTGGGCCCGCTCATCGTCGACAACCGCGCGGGCGCGGCGGGCCGCATTGCGGCGGAAACCGTCAAGACGGCCGCCCCCGACGGCCACACGCTGCTGCTGGGAACGGCCAGCATGATGACCATGTACCCGAGCGCCTACCGCAGCCTCTCGTACGACCCGTTCAAGGATTTCGTGCCGATCATCAACGCGGCGCGCTTCGAGCTGGCGCTGACCGTGCACAAGGACGTGCCTGCCAACACGCTGGCCGAGTTCATCGCCTGGGCCAAGGCGCAGGGCGACAAGCTGAGCTTCGGCTCCTACGGCTCGGGCACGCCTTCGCACTTTCTAGGCGAGATGCTCAACCGCACGGCCGGGCTGAAGATGGTGCACGTGCCCTACCGCGGCTCCACGCCCGCGCGGCAGGACGTGATGGGCGGCACCATACCCGTGTACTTCGACACCGTCGGCGGCGCGCAGCAGATGATGCCCTCGGGCCGCGTGAAGGTGCTGGCCACCAGCGGCGAGAAGCGCTCGCCGCTCATGCCCAACCTGCCATGCTTCGTCGAAGCCGGCTACAAGGACGTGGTGGCCACCGCCTGGTTCGCCTACTACGCACCGCTCAAGACACCACAAGCCACCGTCGACAAGCTGCGCGCGGAATTCGCCCGCGCCGTCAACTCGCGCGAGGTGCGCCAACAGTTGCTGCAGAACGGCATGTACCCGGTCGGCGACGGCAGCGACGCCTTGCTGAAGACCATGCGCGAGGACACCGCGCGCTGGGCGGGCATCATGAAAGCCGTGAATTTCCAGGCCAACGACTGAACAACCAAACGAACGACCGAAACGAGGAGGAACCCCGATATGCCGAATACGACCCCCATCACCCGCCGCCTGGCCACGCTGCTTGCCGCAGCCGGCTTCATGGCATCCATCGCCGCCACGGCACCCGCGGCGAGCGCGCAGACGTTCGACACCCCGCTGCACATCGTCGTCGGCTACGCCCCCGGCGGCGCCACCGACCGCGTGGCGCGCATCGTGGGCGACAAGCTTTCCTCGCGCCTGGGCGTGCCCGTGGTGGTCGACAACAAGCCCGGTGCGGGCGGCCGCCTCGCGGCGCAGCAGGTGAAGACCACCCCGGCCAGCCAGAACGTGCTGATGCTCGCCAACCCCGCCGTGATAGTGGTGGCGCCGCTGGTCTTCAAGGACAACAACTACGACCCCGAGCGCGACTTCGTGCCCGTGTCTTACGTCAACGACTACAACTTCGCGCTGGCGGTGTCCCCCACCCTGCCCGTGCGCGAGCTCAACCATCTGCTCGCCTGGATGCGCGCCAACCCCAACCAGGCCAACGTCGGCGTGCCGGCCACCGGCAGCCTGCCGCACTTCTTCGGCCTCATGGTGGGCGAGAAGGCCAAGGTGCAGACCCAGGTGATCGGCTACCGCGGCTCCGCGCCGCTGCTGAATGACCTGATCGGCGGGCAGGTGCCCATTGCCGTCGACACCGAAGACGTGGTCGTGCCGCAGCACACCGCCGGCAAGGTCCGCATCCTCGCCATTTCGGGCACCAAGCGCTCGCCCTTCGTGCCCGACGTGCCCACCTTCAAGGAAGCGGGCCTCGACCTTGCCGCCACCGGCTGGAACACCTTCTTCGCACCGGCCACCATGCCGAAGGAAAAGGTCGAACGCCTCGCCACCGTGATCCGCGAAGTCATGCAGGACCCGGACACGCAACGCAAGTTCAAGGACTCGGGCATGACGCCCGTGGTGAGCACCCAGGCGCAGACCGCCGCGATGCTCAAGGCCTACCGCACCCAGTGGGCGCCCGTGGTGCAGAAGTCGGGCTACCAGCCCTGACCACCGACAAGCAGAAGCAAAGAACCAAGCAAGCGAGAGAGCCCCAGAGAGACATGGCAAGACCCAACATCATCTTCATCGTGGCCGACGACCTCGGCTATGCCGATCTCGGCTGCTACGGCGGCCGCGACGCCGTGTTCGGCCCCGTGTCGCCCGTGCTCGACGGGCTGGCCGCCAACGGCCTGAAGCTCACGCAGGGCTACGCCAACTCGCCCGTGTGCTCGCCCACGCGCTTCGGCATGATCACCGGGCGCTACCAGTACCGCCTGCGCGGCGCCGCCGAAGAGCCCATCAACAGCAGGAGCCGCGGCAGCACCACGCTTGGCCTGCCGACCGACCATCCCACGCTGCCTTCATTGCTGAAGGCCAGCGGCTACAGCACGGCGCTCATCGGCAAATGGCACCTGGGTTACCCGCCCAGCTTCGGGCCGCTGCGCTCGGGATACGACGAATTCTTCGGTCCGATGTCGGGCGGGGTCGACTACTTCACCCACTGCGACTCCACCGGACGGCACGACCTGTGGTTCGGCGAGGAAGACAAGGTCGAGGAGGGCTACCTCACCGACATCCTCTCGAAGCGCGCGGTCGAGTACGTGGAGCGCATGGCGAAGCAGGAAGCGCCCTTTTTCCTGAGCCTGCACTACACCGCCCCGCACTGGCCATGGGAAACGCGCGACGACGCGGCCAAGGCACCCGCCGTGAAGGACAACCTGTTCGACCTGGCCGGCGGCAACATCCACGTGTACCGCCGCATGATCCATCACATGGACGAAGGCATCGGCTGGATCATGGCCGCGCTGCAGAAGCACGGCATGGCCGACAACACGCTGGTGGTGTTCACCAGCGACAACGGCGGCGAGCGCTTCTCGGACAACTGGCCGCTGGTGGGCGGCAAGATGGATCTGACCGAAGGCGGCATCCGCGTGCCATGGATCGCGCACTGGCCTGCGGTGATTGGCAAGGGCGGCGAGAGCACGCAGCTGTGCATGACCATGGACTGGTCGGCCACCATGCTCGATGCGGCCGGCGTGGCGGCGCATGCGGACTATCCGCTGGATGGCGTCTCGCTGATGCCCGTGCTGAAGGATGCGAAGCAAAGCTTCCGCAGGCCGTTGCACTGGCGCATGAACCACCGCGGGCAGGAAGCCATGCGCGATGGGGACTGGAAGTACCTGAAGGTGGACGGGAACGAGTACCTGTTCAACATTCCCGGGGATGAGCGCGAGCGGGCGAATCTGGCGAAGAAGGAGCCGGAAAGGCTGGCTGCGATGCGGGCGGATTGGCAGGCTTGGAATGCGACGATGCCGGCGATTCCGGAGGATGCGACTGTGAGCCTGGGGTATTCGATCAAGGACATGCCGCAGAGGTGATGAACGGCGGGAAGGACCGCTGCCGTGGGAAACGCGCGCATGCGAATTCCTGCGCCACAGGGATCACTGGCTTGAATCGGCAAATGTGATGGGGCTGTCTTTTCCGGAACTGCGGTGAGCGGGTGGTGCGGCCGCTCGCCGTCGGTGAATGACTGTTCGAGCTGCGCGGACCATCCGTGGTGCACTCCTAAAGTCTGGTTGTGGCCGACGCTCGAATCCATCATCCAACGCCGGGCATCGCGCTGGGCGATCTCCGCGACCCAGTCCATTTCCGATCGCTACCCAGCGCGGCATGGCAGGCCGGATTCAGTTAATGATCTCCCCCATACCCACGCGTACGCGCTCCCTGAGCTGCAGGATGTACTCCGCGTCAAAGAGCTCCCAGGTCGCCAGTTCGCCCACGATCCGAAGCGGCTCCCGGCTGCGGTACGAGCGTGTGGGATTGCCCGGAAACTTCTTGTCGGTGACGTTGGGGTCATCCTCGAAGGCACCCGTGGGTTCGACGATGTAGACGCGGCGACGGCCCTCGCCCTTCGCCATTTCGGCGGCCAGCCCGGCGCCCTTTGGCCAGGCGGTGAAGTAGATGTGGTTCATGACGACGCGGCCGTCGTAGTTCGAGCGGAAGCCTGCGGTGAGCAGGTCGCCCACCTGGAGGTCCGCCCGCGTACCGTGGAAGTAAGGGCCGGCGCCGAAGACAGCCATCGCGGGTCGCTCCTCTGCAGAACAGAAAGCCGCGGAGTCTACTCGGGTCGATTTCCACGCGAGCACCCGCCCCCGCCCTCTGTACCAGGCCGGTTTCGCTTTCGGCTTGCGCGCACTGCGACCCGAGGCGCGGGTTCTGTGCGCCGGCACCTTGGGCGAGGCATTGGCAGTCGCCGACGCGCAGCAGACAGTCGGGCTCCCGGCTCGAACTATCGGCCCAGCGAAATGAGGCTCCACACGATGGCCACGAGCTGGGCGATGTTGATCAGGATCGCAATGACGTGGGTTCGGCGAAATCCCGGAATGGCGTCCATGTAGTTCGCCTGGATCTGCGCCCCGAGCGAGTCCATCCTGGGGATGATCTTCCTGCGCAGGGCGACGGCAATCAGCGCCAACACCACGGCACCCGCGGCGAGCCCCGCGCGCCCTGCGAGTGCAAAGCTGATGGCTGTTGCAGTCGCGGTAATGAACGCGGCGTTGTAGTAGATGTTGAAGAAGCCGCGCACAAAGCGGGCGTCGAGCGGTGTGTCGTGCTGCAGGACCAGAAGCGGGATCGAACCCATGATGAAGTAGGCCGTCGTGACGAGGAGCGCGACCGTAAAGCCCAGGGCGGCGAACATTGCAACAGGCATCTGGATTCCTCCATGCGGTGGGCCTGAGATGCGCCGGCCCCGGCGCGCTGCTTACGACGGGTCGTGGCCCGGGGCCGAGTTGATCTCGGTGGGCTTGTAGATCTTGTGCTGCGCGGTCGGGCTGCCCGCGTCGGTCACCACCAGTAGACGCCAGAGCGGTTCGCGCACGGAGCATGCGCTTTCTTCTTCGCTGAGCTTGAAGCTCGGCACGCCCGGCGCGGTGCCCTTGACCACGACGCGCAGCAGCGTCTGGCCCTTGGCGTTCGACACTTCGAGGTCGTAGCCGATGTTCTTGTCGGCGAGGTTCTCGGCCTTGTAGCCATAGCCCGTGAAATGCTTGACGACGTACGCGATGGCGGCGGCCCGCACTTCTTCGGGTGAGGCCTTGCTTGCGGCGCCATCGGCTGCACCGGCGGCTGCGGCCAGCTGCTGCGGCACGTTGCTGCGCGCCCTGGCGGTTTGCACTTCGGCCTCGGTCGGCACCCAGCCGCGCGGGCCGCGAACCAGCACAGCCAGCTTCTGCTCGGGCTCCCAGCTGGCGACGTGCCACTCGTCGTCGTCGCGCACGCGGGTGGACACCTTGGCGTCCTTGTTGCTTTCCACTTCGACGATGGCGAGGCGGTTGGTCTGCACCACGGCACGGAAGCCCTGGCCGGCGTCGAAGGTGCGCTTGAGCAAGGCCAGGCGGTCTTTGCCGCGCTGGACTTGTTGCGCGTTGCGCTCGCCGCCGCCCGCACGGTGGTGGATGTCGAGCGACTCCAGGCAGAACCAGCGCCCGCCGGCCCCCACGTTCACCCATTCGGCCCAGATGGTGGCGATGACGTTGTCGCCGGTTGCGAGCCAGGCGTGGTCGAACGGCTTTTCGCGCGCGTCGAACACGCCCATCTTGGCAACGATTTCGACCGGCGTGAGCCGTGGTCCGGACAGTCGCTTTTCATTGATGACTGCGAGTACCTGGGGGTCGACTTCGTTTTCCATTCGGCGGGCTTCTGGGAGTTTTTAGGGGCTGGCAGTATGCCGCATCGGTTGCGGGGGCCGCCAGGCGCATGCGATCGTATGGCACGATCAAAGGATGCATGAGCCGTCACGCCGCATACCGTATCGCACCTGGCCGGGCGCGCTGGCGGTGCTCCTCGCCATTGCCGCCTATGTGGGCGGTCTCACCTTCTGGAACCGTCACACGCCGGGCAACCGGCCGTTGCCCGTGGGACAGACGGTGGACGCCGGCCAGGCCAGGTTCGTCCCCGCCGAGGGATGGGAGATGGACGTTTCCCGCTCGAAGGCAGGCCAGTCGCTGATGCTTTTCAAGGGCAGCCACAAGTTCCTGGTAACGACGCAGCCCTGGGCCGGCGGGCCGGATGGCTCGCTGGTGCGGCAGCAGCGGCTGATGGAGCGCGGCCAGCGCCTGCGCATCGATGGCGACGTGTCCGACTTCGTCACGTCGTGGGGGCTGCAGGGCAAGACCTTCGCCTACTACGGCTCCAAGCTGGCGGGCCGGTTCTGGCAGGTGGTCGACCTGCAGCGCAAATCGCTCGTGCAGATCGACTTCTACGGCGCCAACGAAGGCATGGACGACGCGCTGACCGAAGCCCGCGGCATGCTGGACTCGATGGACCTGGAGGCCGCGCAGTGAGGCCGCCCGTCTTCGACCAGGACCGGGCCCAGTGGCCGGTCGGCACCGACTCGTTCTTCCAGCCAGGGCGCGCAGCTTTCTGGCTGCTGGCGGCGCTGATCGTCAACGGGCTGTTCTACACGGTCCAGATGTTCTCGATGGGGTTTCGCGTGGTGCCCATCACCGCATTCCTGGGGCTGCTGGTGTGGGGGGCCTACACGCTGCTTTTCGTGCTGGCCTTTCGTACGCTGGACCTGCTCGAGCAGCACCCGCCGGAGGCCTACGTGCTGGCCTTCGCATGGGGCGGCATGGGCGCGGTCTATTTCGCGGCGCCGGCCAACATCGCCATCCAAAGTCTGTGCGCCAAGCTGGTGTCGCCGGAGTTCGTCGCGGTGTGGGGGCCGGCTGTTGCGGGGCCGGTCACGGAAGAGTTCCTGAAGCTTGCCGGGGTCGTCCTCCTGGTGCTGGTGGCGCGCAACCAGTTCCAGACCTACCTGTCGGTGCTGATCGTCGGCGCGATGGCGGGGCTGGGCTTTCAGGTGGTCGAGAACCTGAGCTACACGGTCAACGCCTCCATGCACTTTCCGCTGGAGAACCAGGTGTATCCGGTGCTGCTCAACCTGCTGACGCGCGGGCTGCTGAGCGGGCTGTGGAGCCACGCGGCCTACACGGCGATCGCGTCTTTCGGCGTGGCGTGGTTCCTGCTGCATCCGCATCGGCCGATGGCGGTGCGCATCGCATGCGCGCTGCTGTGCTTCATGCTCGCATGGGCGATGCATTTCATCTGGAACTCACCTTTCCTCGAAGATCTCTTCGATGGCGGGTACGGCGAAATGGCCATCATGCTGGTGATCAAGGGGCTTCCCGCGATCATCGTGGCGGGGCTCTTCTGGCAGGTTGCCGCGCGCGAGAACGGCACGTACCTGCACGCACTGGCAGCCTGGTTCGTGCCGGAGCGCGAGCTGATCCGCGACGACGAATGGGTGCGGCTGGGCGCGCCCATGCAGCGGTACAAGCTCCGCAGGGAAACGGGCTGGACCTACGGCTGGCGCGCAAGGCGCCTGAAGGCACGGCTGCAGCGTGAGCAGTTGCGGCTGATTCGCAAGGCCGCGACCTACGGGCGCGGCGCGCAGACGCTGCGGCACGAAGTGGCGGTAAAACGCCTCCGCGCCGAACTGGATCCACTCATCGAGGTACGAACATGAAGCAGTCGGACACGAAAGCAGACCAGGGCCAGCCGGCCTCGGAACTCATCTCCGAAAAAATCGCCGGACTCGGCGACTGGCGCGGCGCAACGCTCGCCAGGATGCGCAAGCTCATCACCGAGGCAGACCCGCAGGTGATCGAGGAGTGGAAGTGGATGGGCACGCCGGTCTGGTCGCACGACGGCATCATCTGCACGGGCGAGTCGTACAAGAGCGTGGTGAAGCTGACCTTCGCCAAGGGGGCGTCGCTGAAGGACCCGGCCCGACTCTTCAATTCGAGCCTCGACGGCAACGTGCGCCGCGCCATCGACATCCATGAAGGTGAAGAGCCGGACGCAGCCGCGTTCAAGGCGCTGGTTCTCGAAGCGGTCGCGCTCAATGGGGCGGGCAAGGCGAAGTCTTCGAAGAAAGCGAAGTCCTGAGTCTTCCGGCGCGACGTCCCTGACCGGCTTTCCACGGTCCGGGTGGGTGGCTCGCGATCACGCCGCCGCCAGTGTCGGCTCGCCCCGCGACGGCCGCATTTCAGGTGCGCGGCGCGCCAAAAAGTCAGGTGGCAGTCAGCCCTCCTGCACGCCGTTCGTTTCGGCTTTTCCTGTGCTTCTTTCGACGTGGTCAGGTCGCGGGGCCTCGCTAATTCGCTGCTAAGTCTTCTGCCTTTTGACTGACATGCGGCGCTCCTAGATTCATCCGCGATCCGCAGTGCAAGCGCAGCCATCGGCTGCGCCGCTGCTTCACGCTCCCCTCCACGCTCGAAAGAAGAAATTGAAAGCCATTCAAAAAATCAGATCCGGCTTGCTGTGTCCCACCCTGACCGTGCTCGCAGCTTCGCTGCTGGCTGCGTGCGGAGGCGGAGGCGGCGGCTCGGGGCCGGTTGCATTCCTCCCGCCGCCCGCGAGCCAACCCGTGAGCCAGCCCGCGGGCTCCGGCAACACCACCTTCAGCGGCGTGCTCGCCGCCACCGCCTTCAAGGCCGGCAGCAGCACCGATCCAGTGATTGCGGCCGGCTACTACGCAGGCGCCACGGTCTGCGTCGACAGCAACAACAACGGCCGCTGCGACAGCGGCGAGCCCGCCGCCGTGACCGATGCCAACGGCAAGTTCAGCCTCTCGCTGTCCGCCGCGTCCGCGCTCATTGCCGACATCGGCACCAACGCGAAGAACACCGCCACCAACGCCAGCGTGCCCAGGCGCGAAGTGCTGCGCGTGGCGCTCGACCAGGTGAAGGAGCAAGGCACGGCCGTGGTGGTGAGCCCGCTGTCATCCGAGGTCGCGCGCCTGATCGAAGCCAACGGCACGAGCTACGCAGCCGAGAAGCAGAACCTGGCCACGCGCCTGGGCGTGCCGGTCGACGCCCTGCTTGCCGACTTCAATGCCGCGGCCGCCAATGTGCAGACCGCCTTGCTCGGCGAGGCCAATGCGCTCAACAACCGCTTCGCCTACGCGACCACCAAGCTTGACCGCGGCGACCTGTACCCCGACGCGCTGGCCAACCCCGGCGGCGACCCGCGCCTGAGCGGCATGGCGGGCGTGACGGTGGCGACGGCAGGCGTCGCGGACAACCGCAAGCCCATCACCTTCCTGCAGGCGCAGCAGGCCGCATTCAACGTCGAGGGCATTCCGCGCTACGACAACATCTTCATCGTGATGCTGGAGAACAAGGCCACGATGTCGATCCTGAACTCGGCCTACGCGCCCAAGATCAACGGCTACCTGAAGGCCGGAAACCAGCTGGTGAGCTACTACGCCACCGGCAACCCGAGCGAGCCCAACTACACGGCGCTGGGCGGCGCGGACGACTGGGGCATCAGCGACGACAGCCAGTGGAACTGCGACGCGACCGGCGCCAATGCGGTGCAGGACACGCCCGTGCCCGACAACACACAACCGGGCCTGGCCAAGTCGCCATTCGCGGCCACCTGCACGCAGGCCGCCGCGGTGAACCACAACATCGTCGGCAAGCCGAACCTCTTCAACGCGATCACGAGCGCCGGCCTCACCTGGCGCACCTACAGCGAGTCAATGAACCCGGGCCAGGACTTCCGCACCGACAGCGTGGCCGACGCCGCCGTCACCGCGAAGGACAACGTCTACCCGCCCGGCACGCTCGGCGGCAACAACGCGACCATCGGCGACGCCACACTCACGCTGCCGCTGCCCGCGGGCCTGTACAAGACCAAGCATCACCCCGGCATGGCCTACCAGAACGTGCGCAGCGCGCCCGAATGGAAGTACAGCAACCGCACCATGGGCGGCGGCCAATGGGATGCGGCGCTGAAGAACAGCACCGACTACGCCATTCCCGCAAGCTACGACTACGACCAGCTCGGCACCGACCTGGCCAGCGGCAACGTCGGCAACCTGAACTTCCTGGTGCCCGACCAGTGCGACGACATGCACGGCATCAGCGTGAAGGGCGCCGGCGGCACCGGCACCGCGAGCGACTGCAGCAGCGTGGCGAACAACGTGTCGACCACGGCCGTCTCGCCGATCATCACGCGCGGCGACAACTACGTGGACTTCACGGTCAAGCGCATCCAGGCTTCGCCGCTGTGGAAGAACACGCACAAGCGCGTGGCGATCGTGCTGATGTTCGACGAAGGCAGCGCCACCAGCGGCTTCAATTCCTGCTGCGGCTGGAACGTGGCCAACAGCACCGTTGCCAACCCGATCAAGCAGAACGCGGACGGTACCTGGTCGGTCGATGCCACGATCAACAACTACACCAAGGGCAACCGCGGCCACGGCGAGAGCATCTTCGGCATCCTGACCAACCAGCCCGACGCGCCCAAGGGCGTATCGGACAGCGATGCCTACAGCCACTTCTCGTTCGTGCGCACGCTGCAGGACATGTTCCAGCTGGCCGACCCGGCGGTCGACGGCTCGTACATGAACCGCTCGAAGTACACCGAGGCCTTCATCGCCCAGAACATCATGAACCTGCCGGAGTACGCGGGCAGCGCGGACACGCACTTCGACAGCGTGCGGCCGATCAACCACGCCTTCGTGATCCCGGCGAGCTACACGCAGAAGCAGTCGGGCGACGTGTCGACCGCCGCGCAGGTCGGGCCGGATGCCAACCAGTTCAACGTCTGGTCGCTGAAGCAATGAGCGAACGCCGTTCGGGCCCGAAGGGGCCGGCGGTGACGCGCGCCGGCTGGGTCGGGCTGGCGGTGCTGGCCGCAGCAGGCGCGGCGGGCGGTGCGCTCGTTTCCTGCGGCGGCGGTGGCGGGGGATCGGCGGCCGCGCTGCCGACCGCCTCCGCGCCCGTCACGGCGGCGAGCGCGCCCGCGGCGGCGCCCGCTTCCGCCAGCACGCTGAGCCTCGCGGCGCAGGTGGGCCAGAAGATGTTCTTCGACAAGAACCTCTCGGGCTCCGGCGCCATGTCGTGCGCGAGCTGCCACGACCCGGCCCATGCGTACGCGCCGGCCAACGACCTCTCCGTGCAGCTCGGCGGCGAGCGCATGGACAAGGCCGGCCTGCGCGCAGTGCCCTCGCTGCGCTACAAGGACATCACGCCGCCCTACGCCGATCTGCTGGACAACCCCGACGGCATCAGCGCGCCCGGCCCCGGCGGCGGCTTCGCCTGGGACGGCCGCGCCGACACGCTGGCCGCGCAGGCCCGCCTTCCGCTGCTCGATCCGCTGGAGATGGCCAACGCGAGCAGCACCGACGTAGTGAAGAAACTGCAGGCGGCCGACTACGCACCGCTGGTCGCCAAGGCCTTCGGCGCGAAGGTGTTCGACGACAGCGACGCCGCCTTCGCCAGCGCGCTGCAGGCCCTGCAGGCCTACCAGCTGGAGGACAAGAGCTTTCACCCGTACAGCAGCAAGTTCGACCTGTACGCGGCCAACAAGATCGGCGGCACGCTCACGCCGGCGGAAACGCGAGGGCTGAAGGTGTTCACCAACCCGGCCACCGGCAACTGCGCCTCGTGCCACTACCAGGGCGCGGGCCTGAACGGCAGCTCGGCGCTGTTCACCGACTTCTCGTACGAGGCGATCAGCGTGCCGCGCAACGCGGGCATTCCGGCCAACGGCGACCTGAAGTATTTCGACATGGGCGTGTGCGGCCCGATGCGCACCGACCACGCGCCGGCCGCACCCAACGCTGCGAACGGCTTCTGCGGCATGTTCAAGGCGCCGACCATGCGCAACGTGGCGACGCGGCAGGCCTTCTTCCACAACGGCGTGATGCATTCGCTGGAGCAGGTCGTGCGCTTCTACAACACGCGCGACACGCAGC
The DNA here is from genome assembly GCF_047304045.1 of Variovorax sp. Varisp85. Taxonomy (NCBI): domain Bacteria; kingdom Pseudomonadati; phylum Pseudomonadota; class Betaproteobacteria; order Burkholderiales; family Comamonadaceae; genus Variovorax; species Variovorax sp. Varisp85. The sequence goes on along the minus strand of NZ_JBGLYN010000042.1, from coordinate 37,629 downwards.
CCGAGCTGTGGTACCCCACCGTCGGCGGAACGCCCAAGGCGAAGAACGATCCCGGCTTTCCGGCGTACGGCCTCGTCACGACGCAGTACACGGGCGGCAAAGTGCAGAAGTACGACGACCTGCCGGCTGCCTACGCGGCCAACATCGACACGCAACTGCCGATGGACGGCCGCGCCGCGGGCTCCGCGCCTCCCATGTCCGAGCAGGACATCGCGGACCTGCTCTGCTTCCTGAACACCCTGAGCGATGCGGACACGGCAGCGGCCACGCCCGCGAAGCCGGGGGCGTGCGTCAATTGATTTGCCTACACATGAACAACAAGATCCTTTGCGCGGCAATCGGCGCCGCCACCCTGGCCGCACTCACGGGCTGCGGCCCGCAGCAGCCCGAAGCCGACCTGCCGAACCTCACGGCCGCGATGAACGCCTACCTTGCGAAGAAAGGCGACCTGTGCCTGGGCAAGACCCAATGGCCCATCGACGTGCCGCAGCGCGAGGCAGGCACGCGCGCGCGCAACGCGGTGCAGATGCCGGTGCTGGAACATGTCGGGCTGGTGAGTGCGTCCACGGCGAAGGTCGAGAACGACAAGGAGGCCGGCGAAATCGAGGTCACCCGCTACGCGCTGACCGACGAAGGAAAGAAGTACTTCCTGGTGCGCAAGAACCAAGGCGGCCAGAGCGGCCAGGGCGACTTCTGCGCCGCTCACCTGACGCTCGACAAGATCGTCGGCTGGGAAGCGCGCAAGGACGCCAAGGACCCGGCCGAAGTCGTCGTCACCTACACCTACAGGATCGATGCCGCGCCCTGGACGGGCAATGCCGACGTGCAAAAGGCCTTTCCGATGGTCGACCGCGTGGTGCGCGGCGCCGGCACCATGCAGCTGAAGCAGAACTTCAAACGCACCGGCAACGGCTGGGTTCCGGCGGAAGTCTGAGCCGATGGATGCGGTGCTGCGTTTCTCGCCCGCGCTGAGCGACTGGGTATTGCACAACCTGCGCCAGGGCTGCGCCCCCGCGAACGTGATCAAGGCCATGCGCGCGCAAGACATGCCGCCCGAGGCCGCCAGGACCATCGTCGATGCCTTCGTGTTCGCGCTGCGCACCGGAAGCCCGGTGCCTGTCGATTCGGTAACGGTAGCGCCCCTCTACCAGTACGAGCCGCCGCGGCTGCCGCCGGGCACGTCGATCTGTACCACGGACCGGCTCGTGCGCGTGGCCGCGCGCGCGGCGCAGCCGGCCATGGCTGTGCTCGACGACGTGTTCGACGCGCGGGAATGCGAAGAGCTGATCGCGCTCGCGAGGCCCCGGCTGGCGCCATCGACCACCGTCGATCCGCTGTCCGGGCGCGACCTTGTCGGTGAACAGCGCAGCAGCCTGGGCATGTTCTTCCGGCTGCGCGAAAACGCCTTCATCGCCAGGCTCGATCAGCGCGTGTCGGAGCTCATGAACCTGCCGGTGGAAAACGGCGAAGGCCTGCAGGTGCTGTGCTACCCGGCCGGCGCGCAGAGCATGCCCCACTTCGATTTCCTGGTGCCGTCGAACGCAGCCAACAAGGCCTCGCTGGCACGCAGCGGCCAGCGGGTGAGCACGCTCGTGAGCTACCTCAACGAGGTGGAGGAAGGCGGCGAGACCATATTTCCCGAATGCGGCTGGTCGGTGCCGCCACGACGCGGCAGCGCGGTGTACTTCGAGTACTGCAACAGCCTCGGGCAAGTGGACCATGCATCGCTGCATGCGGGCGGACCCGTGCTGCACGGCGAGAAATGGGTGGCGACCAAGTGGATGCGGCAGCGGCGCTTCGTGGCCGCTGGAGAGGCTTCGGACGGCTGACTCGCGGCGATGGGCGAGCCGCCTTCCGTGTGGTCTGGGGTATCGGTTTGACTTTATTTTAGATATATCTAAAATAATTTCGATGTACATCATGAAGGATGCTCGCCATGAGACATTTCCACTCCAGCCATCACCACTGCCGCACCGCCCGCGGCGAACATGAAGACGGCCTTTCCGGCGGGCGCGGACAACACCGCGGCGGTGGCCGTGGCGGCGCACGCGTGTTCGGCCACGGCGGCCTGCGCTTCGTGCTGCTGCAGCTCATTGCCGACAAGCCGGCCCACGGCTACGAACTGATCAAGGCCATCGAAGACCGCCTCGGCGGCAGCTACGCGCCGAGCCCCGGCGTGGTCTACCCCACGCTCACGCTGCTCGAGGAAATGGGCTACCTCAGCGTGGAAGCCGGCGACGGCAGCGGCCGCAAGCGCTACAGCGTCACGGCCAGCGGCCAGGAATTCCTCGCTGCGAACCGCGAGATGGCCGACGCCATGATGGCCCGCATGAGCGGCGGCGTGGACGGCGCCGGCCCGCGCGGCGGACGGCCGCCGCAGGTCACGCGCGCCATCGAGAACCTCAAGCTCGCAATGCGCATGCGCCTGTCGGGCGCCGCGATGACCGAGCAGCAGGCGCATGAATTCGCCGCGGTGCTCGACGCCGCGGCCCAGCAGATCGAAAAGATCTGAGCCTGCGCCCTCCCCCGAATCTCAACCCGTCCTGTTCACCACAGGATTCCTGCAATGACTGACTCCAGTAACTCATCCGCCTCCACCGCGCCCGACCGCATGCCGCGCCGGGTGCGCCACGACCTGCGCTTTCGCCGGCTCACGGTGAAAACCGCGCGGCGCGTGACGCCGCACCTGATCCGCATCACCCTCGCGGGCGACGACCTCGCGGGCTTCACCAGCCCCGGCTTCGACGACCACGCGAAGATCTTCTTTCCTGATGCCACCGGCAAGCTCACGCTGCCCACGGTCGGCCCCGAGGGCCCGATCTGGCCCGAAGGCCGCCCGACCATGCGCGACTACACGCCGCGCCGCCATGACGCCACGGCCGGCACGCTCGAAATCGACTTCGCGCTGCACGAAGCCGGCCCCGCCACGCAATGGGCCGAGCAGGCCAGGCCCGGCGACGTCGTCGGCGTGGGCGGCCCGCGCGGTTCGTTCATCGTGCCGACCGAATTCGACTGGCACCTGCTGATCGGCGACGACACCGCCCTGCCCGCCATCTCGCGCCGCCTGGCTGAGCTGCCGGCCGGTGCGCGCGCGGTGGTGCTGGCGGAAGTCGACAGCGAAGCCGACGAGATTCCGTTCGACACGAAGGCCGAGCTCACGCTCAGGTGGGTGCACCGCCGCGGCACCGAACCGGGCCTGAGTCCTGTGCTGCTCAACGCGCTGAAAGCGATGCAGCTGCCGGCCGGCGACTTCCATGCATGGGTGGGTTGCGAATCGGCGATCGCCAAGGCGCTGCGCGCGCACCTCGTGGGCGAGCGAGGCGCGAACCCGAAATGGACACGGGCCTCGGGCTACTGGCGCCGCGGCGCGATCGCCACGCACGACACGCACGACGAGTAAGGTCTTGCTCCTTCCCCTCCCCGGGGAAGGAAAAAAACCGGGGCAGCCCCGCCCTCACAGCCAGCCGGCGCGCTTGAACCGGTAGTAGAGATAGCCGCAGGTGCCGGCGATCAGCCCCAGCGCCACCGCATAGCCGTAGCGGAATTTCAGCTCCGGCATGTTCTCGAAGTTCATGCCCCAGATGCCGGCGTAGGCGGTGCACACCGCGAAGATGCTGGCCCAGGATGCAAGGCGCTTGGTGACTTCGCTCTCCTCGATGGTGACCATCGACAGGTTCACCTGGACCGCCGTGCCGATGGTGTCGCGCATGGCGTCGATCGAGCCGTTGATGCGCCCCAGGTGGTCGCCCACGTCGCGGAAGTACTCCTGGGAACTCATGCAGATCTGGGGCACCCGCCCGCCGTGCAGCTTGCTGGCCGCCTCCAGCAGCGGCGCCACCGCGCGCTTCAGGATCATGCTGCGCCGCTTCAGGTCGTACAGCTGCTTGATCTTGTCGCGCGCCACGCCGCCCTGACCGAAGATCTGCTGCTCGATGGCCTCGAGCTCCACCTCCAGCGCGTCGATCACCGGGAAGTAGCGGTCGACCACCGCGTCCATCAGCGCATACAGCACGAAGCCCGCGCCGTTGCACAGCAGCTCGGGCTCGCGTTCGCAGCGCTCGCGCACGCCCAGAAAGCCCTGCTTGCTGCGGTTGCGCACCGACAGCACGTAGTTGGTGCCGACGAACACGTCGACCTCGCCCACGTTCGTGCAGTGCTCGCCCTCGGGCGAAGGCTCCACGAGGTGCATGACGACGAAGAGCGAATCGCCGTACTCCTCCACCTTGGGGCGCTGGTGGCCATGCTGCGCGTCTTCCACCGCGAGCGGATGCAGGCCGAATTCCTGCTGCATCTCGGCCAGCTCCCCTGGCGTGGCGTCGCTCAGTGCCACCCAGACAAAGCACCCCGGCCGGCTGATGTATTCGCTGATGTCCTCGACCGGAATGTCGGCGAGCTTGGCACCGTTTTCATAGGCCACGCAGTTGATCAGCATCGGTACCCCACAAAGTTCGCAGTCATAAGCTGCCAATGGTGCCATGCGGGCGAAGGAGTACGCATTCGGGGAAGCGATCCACGGCAGCTTCAGAGAAGACGCCGAGACCCGAGAAAAGCAGGCTCATACGGCGGACCGGCATGTCGTCGAACTCGGGCAACCGGCTCGAGGCGGTCTGGACGCTGGAAATCGAGATCGCCCCCCCGGGAATCGCTCTGACGCGCGAGCAGACAATCCGGGTGTCCTGATGGCCCTGCGAAAGGGTGGCGCCGGGCAGGCCACAATAATGGGTTGATCTTTCGCCGCGTTGCCCCCACGGCAACGCCGGACAGCCTCTTTTCTCCATGTCATCCATGGCTTATGCAGACAACCAATGACGGACAAAACACAGTTGGCGGCAACTGATCTTTCGGGCCACACGCCGATGATGGCGCAGTACCTCGGCCTCAAGGCCAACCATCCGGACACCCTGCTGTTCTACCGGATGGGCGATTTTTACGAACTCTTCTGGGCCGACGCCGAGAAGGCCGCGCGCCTGCTCGACATCACGCTCACCCAGCGCGGCCAGTCGGCCGGCCAGCCGGTGGTGATGTGCGGCGTGCCCTTCCATGCGGTCGACACCTACCTCGCGCGGCTCATCAAGCTGGGCGAATCGGTGGCCATCTGCGAGCAGGTGGGCGAGGTCGGCGCCAGCAAGGGGCCGGTGGAGCGCAAGGTGGTGCGGGTGGTCACGCCCGGCACGCTGACCGACTCCGAACTGCTCAACGACAAGAGCGAATCGCTGCTGCTCGCGGTGCATGCTGGCTCGCGCAATTTCTGCGGACTGGCCTGGCTCAGCGTGACAGGTGCCGAACTGCGGCTGGCCGAATGCCCGGCCGACGCGCTCGAAGCCTGGATCGCGCGCATCGCGCCGAGCGAGCTGCTCTACAGCGCCGAAGTGACGCCCGCCTTCGAGCAACGCCTGAAGGCCGCGCGCGCCACCACGCCGTTCACGCTGTCGCTGCGACCGGCGTGGCAGTTCGACGGTGGCCTGGGCGAACGCAAGCTCAGCGAGCAAATGGGCAGCAACAGCCTCGCCGCCTGGAACGCGGAGTCGCTCACCAACGCGCACGCCGCGGCCGCCGCGCTGCTGGGCTATGCGGAGCACACGCAGGGCCGCGCGCTCTCGCACGTGCAACGCCTCTCGGTCGAGCGCGACGGCGACCTGATCGAGCTGCCGCCCACCACGCGGCGCAACCTCGAACTGGTGCAGACGCTGCGCGGCGAAGACTCGCCCACCATGTTCTCGCTGCTCGACACCTGCATGACGGGCATGGGCAGCCGGCTCCTGAAGCGCTGGCTGCTTTCGCCGCGGCGCGACCGCTCCGAGGCGCAGGCCCGGCTCGAAGCCATTGGCGCACTGCAGGCCACGGTGCTGGGAGGCACGGCTGCACCCTGGCGCACGCTGCGCGAGCAGCTCAAGAACACGAGCGACGTGGAACGCATCGCCGCGCGCATCGCGCTGCGCCAGGTGCGACCGCGCGAACTGCTGGCGCTGCGCCTGGCGCTGTCGAAGGCGGAACAGCTCGCGCCGCTGCTGCCCGGCGCCGCCGCACTGCTGGCCCGGATCGCCGAACGCCTCGCCCCGCCACCGGGCTGCGCCGACCTGCTGGCCAGCGCCATCAAGCCCGACCCATCCGCGCTGGTGCGAGACGGCGGCGTGATCGCCACCGGCCACGACGCCGAGCTCGACGAGCTGCGCGCCATCAGCGAGAACTGCGACGACTTCCTGCTGAAACTCGAGATCAGCGAGCGCGAGCGCACCGGCATCAGCAACCTGCGGGTGCAGTTCAACCGCGTGCACGGCTTCTACATCGAGGTGACGCAAAGCGCGCTCTCCAAGGTGCCCGACAACTACCGCCGCCGCCAGACGCTGAAAAATGCCGAGCGCTTCGTCACGCCCGAGCTGAAGGCCTTCGAGGACAAGGCCCTGAGCGCGCAAGACCGCGCGCTGGCCCGCGAGAAATGGCTGTACGAGCAGCTGCTCGACGCGCTGCAGCCCTCGGTGCCCGCGCTCACGCAGCTGGCCGGCGGCATCGCCACGCTCGACGCGCTGTGCGCACTGGCCGAGCGCTCGCACACGCTGCACTGGCGCGCGCCCAGCTTCGTGGCGCACCCGTGCATCGAGATCCAGCAGGGCCGCCACCCGGTGGTGGAGGCGCGGCTGGCAGAGAAGTCGTCGGGCGGCTTCATCGCCAACGACACGCAGCTTGGGACGCAGCAGCGCATGCAGGTCATCACCGGCCCCAACATGGGCGGCAAGTCGACGTACATGCGGCAGGTGGCGATCATCGTGCTGCTGGCTTCCATCGGCTCGCACGTGCCGGCGGCCGCCTGCCGGCTCGGGCCGATCGACGCGATCCACACCCGCATCGGCGCGGCCGACGACCTTGCCAATGCGCAGTCGACCTTCATGCTCGAGATGACCGAAGCCGCGCAGATCCTGCACAGCGCCACGGCCCAGTCGCTGGTGTTGATGGACGAGATCGGCCGCGGCACCAGCACCTTCGACGGGCTGGCGCTGGCCGCGGGCATTGCGGCCCAGCTGCACGACCGCAGCAAGGCCTTCACGCTGTTCGCCACGCACTATTTCGAGCTGACCGAGTTTCCGGCCACGCACCATGGTGCGGTGAACATGCACGTGAGCGCCACCGAGGCAGGCCGCGACATCGTGTTCCTGCATGAAATGCAGCCCGGCCCGGCCAGCAAGAGCTACGGCATCCAGGTGGCGCGGCTCGCGGGCATGCCCGCGGCGGTGGTCAACCATGCGCGGCAAGCGCTGGAAGCACTCGAATCGCAGCATGCGCAAACTCGTGCACAGGTCGACCTGTTCGCACCGCCCCCGGTAGCCGAAACGCCGCTGGCCAGCGCCGTAGAATCCGCGCTGGCTGCGCTCGACCCCGACACCATGAGCCCGCGCGAGGCGCTCGACGCCTTGTATGCCCTTCAAAAACTGAATAAACGTGAACTCGGCGCCGCATGACCGGGCACCGTTCATGCAAGATGAACTCATGACTTACTGCGTAGGCATCAAACTCAACGCCGGCCTGGTGTTTCTCTCCGACTCGCGCACCAACGCGGGCGTGGACCACATCAGCACCTTCCGCAAGATGATCGTCTACGAGCAGCCGGGCGACCGCGTCATGGTGCTGCTGTCGGCGGGCAACCTGAGCATCTCGCAGTCGGTGCGCGAAATCCTCCAGATCGAGGAACTGCGCGAAACCCGCGAGGACGGCACGCAGGGCGACCCGATCACCATCTGGAACGCCAAGAGCATGTTCGATGCCGCGCGCGTGCTGGGCTCGGCGGTGCGCCACGTGTACGACCGCGACGCCGAAGCACTCAAGCATGCGGGGCTGGACTTCAACGTGTCCTTCATCTTCGGCGGGCAGGTCAAGGGCGAGGGCATGCGCCTGTTCCTGGTCTACGCGGCGGGCAACTTCATCGAAGCGACCACCGAGACGCCCTACTTCCAGGTCGGCGAATCGAAATACGGCAAGCCCGTGCTCGACCGCGTGCTCACGCCAGAGACCCCACTCGACGAGGCCGCCAAGTGCGCGCTGGTGTCGATGGACTCGACCATGAAGTCGAACCTGTCGGTCGGCCTGCCGCTCGACCTCGTGGTGTACGAGGCCAACAAGCTCGAGACCGACCGCGTGATCTGCATCGACGCCGACAACCCCTACTACCGCATGATGCACAACAGCTGGGGCCAGAAGCTGCGCGAGGTGTTCGACAGCATCGAAGATCCGGTGTGGGACGACAGCCATACCGAGCATCCTCTGAAGATGCCCGCCACGCGGCACAGCGCGCTGCGCAAGATCTCCACGCCCGACGAAAAACTCATCTGAAGCCCGGTGCGGCTGTGGTGATGCCTCCCGTCGTCTTCTCGCACGGCAACAGTTTTCCCGCGAGCACCTACCGCGTCGTTCTCGACAGCCTGCGCGACCGCGGCTTCGAGGTCGACGCCATCGAGAAGTTCGGGCACGACCCGAAGTATCCCGTCACCGACAACTGGCCGCACCTCGTGCAGCAGCTGGCCGACTTCGCGCAGCAGCACGCCGGCCGCGCCGGCAGACCGGTGTTCCTGGTCGGCCATTCGCTTGGCGGAATCCTGAGCCTGATGTGCGCGGCGCTGCACCCGGAGCTCGCTTGCGGCGTGGTGCTGCTCGATTCGCCGATCCTCAGCGGCTGGCGCGCGAACACGCTCAATGTGGTCAAGCGCACGCCCCTCATGAAGAGCGTGTCGCCCGGCGCCATCAGCCACCGGCGCAGGAACAGCTGGGCACACCGGGAGGCGGTGTTCGAGCACTTCCGCAGCAAGAAGGCTTTTGCCAAGTGGGACGAGCAGGTGCTGCACGACTACATCGACCACGGCACCTTCGAGGGGGAAAACACGCGCGAGCTGAGTTTCGACCGCAACGTGGAAACGGCCATCTACAACACCTTGCCCCATAACCTCGGTGCCCTGCTGCGCCGCCACCCGCCCAAGTGCAAGGTGGCCTTCATCGGCGGGCGCCAGTCGGTGGAGATGAGGCAGGTAGGCATGGCGATGACCGAGCAAGTCACCAAGGGACGCATCGCGATGCTCGACGGCGGCCATCTGTTTCCCATGGAAAAGCCGCTGGCCACCGCCGCTGCCATCGAGGCGGCGCTGCGCAACCTGCTCTGAGCGGCCGCCGCGCCGTCACTCTTCGGCAACGTGCGCCCCGGGCCGCCTGCCCGAATTCCATTGGCCCCCGAGCGCCCGCTCGACCTGCGCCGCCAGCTGCAGCAGCAGCCCGTCGTTCGCCTGGGCAGCCTGTGCCTGGATGCCCAGCGGCAGGCCGTTGTCTTGCGCGGCCATCGGCAGCGAGATGCCCGGCATGCCACACAGATTGGCCAGCGGCGTGTAGGCGAAGTTCTGCCAGAGGTTGGCGAACCAGTCGTATACCGATGGGTTCGTGCTGGTCGTGAGGTACTCGCTGGTGCCCACCTTCGGCGTGGGCAGCGCGGTGATGGGCGTGAGGATGATGTCCCAACGCTGGAAGAAGTCGCCGAAGGCGCGCGAAGTGGTGTTGAACACCGCCTGCATCTTCGCTCGCTCGGTGTACGAGGTGTGCAGCCCGGCTTCCCAGATCTTGATGTTGATCGGCTCCAGCAGCTCGGCCGGCGGGCGCTCCAGCCCCAGCCGGTGCAGGTGGCCGTCGATGACCTGCGCGAAGTTGCTGATGTAGCAGGTGGTCTGGGCGTCGAAGGCGGCCTTGAAGTCGACCGCCGGCAGCACCCATTCCACGTGATGGCCCAGCCCCTCGAGGAACTTGCCGACACGCTCCAGCTCGGCCACGAAATGCGGCGTGGCGCGGAAGTCGCCCCACTCATGCGACAGCGCGATGCGCAGCCGGCCCGGGTCGCGCCGGATGAGCTCGCTGTACGGCTCGGCCGGCGACCAGAAGGGCATGAACTCGCCGGGCGCGCCGCCGCGGCAGTGGTCGACGAAGGCGGCCGTGTCGCGCACGGTGCGGCTGTGGCAGCCCTGGATCGACACCAGCCCCGAAAGATCGGACAGCCCCGGCGCCAGCGAGAACACGCCGCGCGACACCTTCAGCCCGATGTTGCCGTTCACGCCCGCCGGAATGCGGATGGAGCCACCGCCGTCGGTGGCATGCGACAGCGGCAGCACGCCGGCGGCCACGATCGCCGCCGTGCCGGCCGACGAGCCGCAGGTGGTGTATTCGAGGTCCCAGGGGTTGCGCGTGACGTGGAAGGCGTTCTCCGCCGAACTGCACACGCCGAACTCCGGCGTGGTGCTGCGGCCCACGATGTTCAGCCCCGCCCTGCGCAGCTGCTGCGTGAGGAAGCTGTCGGCCGCCGGGCGATGGCCCTGCATCATCATCGAGCCGAACTCCTGCAGCCGGCCCTTCAGCGTGGGGCCCAGGTCCTTCATCAGGTAGGGCAGGCCCGCGAACACACCTTCGGGGTTCATGCCGTCCTTCAGCGGGTCGGCTACCACGTCGTCGAAAACCTCGACGACTGCGTCCAGCTGCGGGTTGACCTTCGCGATGCCGGCTGCGGCCTGCGCGGCCAGTTCCGCCGCCGTCACGTCGCCCTTGCGCACGCGTTCGGCCAAACCGATGCCGTCGTGATCAGCCCATTCGCTCCAGCTCATTGCCAACGTCATTTCGCGGTGCTCCATTTCTTGTTCGTCGAGGAAAGTGCGTCCGATTTTGCCGAGCGTGTCGGCGCGACGCATACTCGTGCGTCCTTGGGTGAGCAGGAACGAAGGACAAGCAAGCGCGCCGCATGACCGACGACGACACCGCCTGGATCGCCACCACGTTGACCGCCTCGCGCCCGCGCGCGGTGGCCGCGCTGCTGCGCTACTTCCGCGAGCTCGACATGGCCGAGGAAGCTTTCCAGGAAGCCAGCCTGCGCGCCCTGCGGCACTGGCCCGCGAGCGGCCCGCCGCGCGATCCGCTGGCCTGGCTGATCTTCGTCGGGCGCAACGCGGCGCTCGACGAGGTGCGCCGGCGCGGCCCGCACGAGCCGCTCCCCGAGGACGACGCGCTCGTTTCCGACCTCGACGACACCGAGGCCGCCCTGGTCGAGCGGCTCGACCAGGCGCACTACCGCGACGACGTGCTGCGCCTGCTCTTCGTCTGCTGCCACCCCGAGCTGCCGCTGACGCAGCAGATCGCGCTGGCATTGCGCATCGTCTCGGGCCTGTCGGTGCGGGAGATCGCGCGCGCCTTCCTGGTCGGCGAAAGCGCGATGGAGCAGCGCATCACCCGCGCCAAGAAGCGCGTGGCCTCGGCCGGCATTCCCTTCGACACGCCGGGCCGGCGCGAACGCGACGAGCGGCTGGCGGCCGTGTGCACCACCGTCTACCTGCTCTTCAACGAAGGCTATTCGGCCAGCGGCGGCGAGGAGCACGTGCGCACCGCGCTCTGCGAGGAGGCGATACGCCTTGCGCGGCTGCTGCTCGAACTGTTCCCCGGCGAGCCCGAGCTGATGGGCCTGGCCGCCCTGCTCCTGCTGCAGCATGCGCGCGCCGATGCGCGGCTGGATGCCGGCGGTATGGTCGTGCTGCTCGAAGATCAGGACCGCGCACGCTGGAACCGTGCGCTCATCGCCGAGGGGCTGGCACTGGTCGAAGGCGCGCTGCGGCAGCGCAGGCCCGGCCCCTACCAGCTGCAGGCCGCCATCGCCGCCACCCACGCGCAGGCCGCGCACGCCGGGGACACGGACTGGGCCGAGATCGACCGCCTCTACGCCGCGCTCGAAACCCTGCAGCCATCGCCCGTCGTCACGCTGAACCGCGCGGTGGCGGTGCACAAGCTGCACGGGCCGCAGACCGCGCTGGCGCTGACCGAACCGCTGGCCGGCGCGCTCGACGGCTACTTCCACTTCCACGGCCTGCACGGCGCGCTGCTGATGCAGCTGGAGCGCGCCGACGAAGCCCGCGCCGCCTTCGCACGCGCCCTCGGCATGGCCCGCACGGCAGCGGAGGCCGCGCACATCCGCACGATGCTCGACCGCCTGGGCTCGCCCGGCTGACTCCATCCATCCCACCCGCCACGAACCACGGAAAGAAAAGGAAGACCATGCTCTATTCCATCCTCATCTACGGCTCCGAATCCGCGGTGGCCGCCTGGGAGCCCGGCGTCGAAGAGGAAATGCTCGAACGCCACACCGACCTGCGCGAAGACCTGCACTCGCAGGGCCGGCTCGGCACCGTGCTGCGGCTGATGCCGAACGTGGCGACCACCGTGCGCCAGGCAGGCGACATGCACCCGCTGGTCACCGACGGGCCCTTCGCCGAGACGAAGGAACAGCTCATGGGCATCTACATCGTGGAGTGCGAGTCGGTCGAGGAAGCGACCCACGCCGCGCACCGGCTGGCCTTCGAGGGCGGGGTGTTCGAGATCAGGCCGGTCACCTGGTACGACCCGGGGGTGATCGCAGCGCGCATTCCGCAGGTCTGAGAAAAAAACTGATCGGCGATGTCGGATCGGGCCGCCGGTCCGCGTCCTTGGTTGGAACGCCCGCATGTCGCGGGCGGCAATCCGAGGAGAAGCGATGTCGCAGACGTTCAGCAACAAGTGCGTGGTGGTTCACGGTGGCAGCGGTGCCATCGGCGGCGCGGTGGCCCGCGCCTTCGCACGTGAAGGCGCCAGGGTGTTCATCACCGGGCGAAACCGGGCCAGGCTCGATGCGGCGGTGCGGGCCATCGAGGCCGAGGGCGGGCGCGCCGAGGCCGCCATGGTCGATGCGCTCGACGAGCAGGCCATGATCCGCCACGCCGCCGAGGTGGCCGAAAGCGCAGGCGGCATCGACATCGCGCTCAACGCCATCGGCGTGACGCACGTGCAGGGCACACCCCTGTCGGCGCTGGCGCTGGAAGACTTCTTCCTGCCCGTGCAGGCCTACACCCGCGGCTGCTTTCTCACGGCCAAAGCCGTGGCGCCGCACATGGCGAAGCGCGGCGGGGGCGTGGTTCTTTCGGTGTCCACGCCGGCCTCGCGCCTGCCGGGGCCGGGCTACCTGGGCCACGCGGTGGCCTGCGCGGGCGTGGAGGCGCTTTCGCGCCACATGGCGGGCGAGCTGGCGGCCTTCAACATCCGCACCGTGTGCATCCGCTCGCACGCCATTCCCGAGGCGGTGACGGCAGGCTCGCACGCCCGCGAGGTGTTCCGCCCGGCCGCCGAGAGCATGGGGCTCACGGTGGAACAGATGCTCGCGGCCAAGCCGCCCGGCCTGCTGGTGCAGCGTCTGCCCTCGCTCGACCAGATGGCGGCCGCCGCACTGTTCGCGGCCTCCGAAGGTGCGGGCGCGATGACGGGCGCTGTGCTGAACCTGAGCGGGGGTGTCACGCTGGACTAAGGTGTGGTCAGGGCGGGCTCCCTAGAATCGCCCGGGTCATTCCCGAACCTCGCCGATTCCGCATGCAGCCCGAATTTCCGTCAGCGCCCGCGCTGGCCGACGCACTGATCGTCGACCCGTTCTATCTCGCGATCTCCGTCGATTTCGAGCACGACATGCCGCAGCGCAAGGCGGTGCTCGCCAACTACTTCGCCTACTCGCTGGGCGAGGCCGCGCGCACTGGCCGCTACCTCGCCGCCGAAGACGCCCGGCTCGGGGCGGCGGCTTGGCTGCTGCCTCGCGCCGATGCGATCGATGCGGCCGAGTCGGCGGCGAAGAGCGACTACCTCGCCAGCGCGCTGGGCGCGCGGGGCCTCGGCAACTACCGCCGCATCGTCGATTTCATGGCCGCGCGCTCGCCGGACATGGCGCCGGCGCATGCCTGGTACCTGTCGATCCTCGGCATCTCGCCCGATGCACAGGGGCGCGGGCTGGGCGCAAAGCTGCTGGCGCCTACGCTGGCCGAGGCCGACGCGGCGGGCGTGCCCTGCTTCCTGGAAACCTTCACGCCGCGTAGCGTGGCCTTCTACGAGCGGCTGGGCTTCCGCGGCGAGGCGGAGCACCTGGAGCCGGTCACGAATTCGACTTACCTGATCATGTGCAGACCTACCCGACAATAGTTGGCAGCAAGTCTGGAAAAATAAGCAAATACCTTGCGCCCGGCTCGCCGGCCTGGCCGAAGAATCCGCCGCATGTCCCCCTTTCCGACCGAAGACGCCGAACCCGTTTCGCTGAGCCCCACGCTGATCGTCGAGGACGAGCCGGCCATGCAGGAGCGTCTGCGCTACGTGCTGTCCACCCTCGGCTGCGACGAGAACCGCATTTCGGTGACCGACAGCGTCGCCGGCGCCCGGCAACTGCTCGACAAACAGGGCTACGGCGTGGTGCTGGTGGACATCGGCCTGCCCGACGGCAGCGGGGTCGAGCTCATCGGCTGGCTGCAGGCGCACCACCCGGGCGTTCCGGCGGTGGTGATCTCGGCCTGGCGCACGGAGGAAATCATCTTCGCAGCCCTGCGCGCAGGCGCCATCGGCTACCTGCTCAAGGAGCGCGACGACATCGAGCTGGGCATCGCGCTGCGCAGCATCGAACAGGGTGGCGCGCCCATCGACCCGAGCATCGCCCGCCACATCCTCGCCTGGCTGGCGACGCACCAGCCGCTGCCGGCCGAAGCGGCGGTGCAGACCTCCGGCAAAGCACCGGCCGCGCTCACGCGCCGGGAGCGCAAGATACTGGAGCTCGTCTCGCAAGGCCTGAGCAACCGCGACATGGCCGAATCACTGTCGATCTCCAGGCTGACCGTGGAATGCCACACCAAGAACATCTACCGCAAGCTGGCCGTCAGCTCGCGCACCGAAGCCGTCTTCGAGGGCCGGCGGCACGGCTTGCTGCGCTGACCTGGCCCGCGCCGGCGTTCTTCCCTGCCCTTCACCATGCATAGCCCGCCTGAACGCGGGCGGCAATGCGGTTGCTGCTGCCGCTGCTGGTGGCCGTGGATACACCCAGCCCCAGGTTCAGGTTGTCGTTGACCTGGTAGCCGAAAGCGAAGCCGATGGCGGATGCGCCGGCGTAGTTGCCCGCGGCGGCCCCCATCCACTTCCTGCCTGCCGCAAGCGTCGGCATCGAGGGCATAGCGAGCGCCGCTGCAATGCCCTTTGCGGCAAAGGCATTCGCCTGGCTGGTCGCGCTGCTCACCGCCTGCTGCATCTGGTTGACGTTGACGGCGTCGGTGCCCAGCACGCCGGGCGCAACATTCGCAATGCCGCGCAACTGCCCGGTGGCCGCGTTGCCCACCGACACGGTGTTGTCGCGATCGGCCACCGAGCCCTGGCCCAGCGCGACCGCATTGCTGCCCGAAGCCAGCGTGTTGGCCCCGAGCGCCACGGCGTTGTTGCCGGTGGCCACCGCGTTGTTGCCTACGGCGGTGGTGGGATCGGCCAGCGCCCTTGCGCCTGCACCGATGGCGACCGAGCCGGCATGGCGGGCCTCGGCGCCGCTGCCAACGGCGGTGGTGCTGTCCCCGTTGGCCGTGGCATTGGTGCCCATCGCCGTGGCGCCCGCACCGGTGGCCTTGCTGCCCGTGCCGCAGGTCACGCTGCCTCCGCTGAAGCTGCACAGGCCGTTGGCGAAGGCCTGATTCATGACGCTCTGCAATGCGGCCACCTGCTGCACCGTGAAGCTGTTGGAGGTCGCCACGGCGCCTTGCTCGGCCTGCTGGACCTGCCCGACGTTGGCGGCATCCGTCATGGCCGTGCCGGCGCGAACGTTGCTGAGCGTGGTTCCCGCGCCGCCGTTGGCATTCAGGCTGACGGTCGCGCCACCCGGACCGTACTGGACCGAGTTGTTCGCCACGCCCAAGGCAGTATTCGCCGTGCCCTGGGCCGCTGCTGCCGCGGCCTGGGCTCCGTTCGCCATGGCCTGTGCCGTGCCTGCATTGGCAAGGGCGGTGTCGGCGGTCTCTCGCACCGAGTACAGCTGGCCGCCGTTGACCGCGTCGGTGCTCGTGGCGGTCACCGATCCCGCACTGACGTTGACCAGGCCGCGCGTTTGGCCGGTGGACCCGAAGGAGACCGTATTGGCCGCCGTGGCAACGGAGTTCGCGCCAATGGCCACGCTGCCGCTCGCACCGCTTTCGACCCGACTGCCCGAGCCGATCGCCACACCGCCCGTCGCAAGCGCCGCCGCGCCCGAAGCGCCACCGTTCGCGCCGCCGATCGCCGTGCTGCCGTTGCCGGACGCCAATGCGCCCTGGCTGGTGCCCGAGGCGCTTCCGATGGCGACCGCCGAGTTGCCCGTAGCCTGCGCACCGCTGCCGCCGGTCTGGCCGCCGAAGCCGCAGCAGCCGTCAATGCCGGCGGCGCCAGCGCCGACGGCAATGGCGCCGAAGGACGTGGCCTGGGCGCCGCTTCCCCCTGCCCCGCCCGTGCCACCCGCAGAACCTGCCCCCGCGGTTCCGCCACCCCCGATGGCCGTCGAACCGTTCGCGGTTGCACTGGCGCCAACGCCGCCTGTTCCACCGGTTCCGCCAGCAGTTCCGCTGCTGCCATCTCCACCCGCACCGATCGCGGTGGCCCCGTCGCCGGAAACCGTAGCCGCGCCGCCGCCGCCACTGGTCGTCCAGCCTGGCAGAGTGGGCCCTGCGTTGCCCGCGCCACCGGCCGCATAGCCCGCGGCGTGCGCGCTTCCTGCGACAAGCAAGGTCATCGCCAGCAGTTGCCTTAGCCCCCCTGCGAACCGCCGTTTTCCTCTCGGGCATTCGCGCAAGACTTCATACTCGCCATTGACGTGGATCCGGATGGACATCGACTTCTCCCTCTGTGAACAACCAAGACAAAACATGGCAAAGTGTGTCTTTTCGTTTTCATCGAGGCCATCCCCGAGAACTGGTAAATGAAGGATCTGGATCGGATGAGGAGCCGGCAGCCCGCGTCGCCCGCACAGGCATTGCTTGCCGCGTTGATGGGCGCCCTTCTTTTCTTCCTCCTTGTTTACATCCCTGCGAGGACGCTCGCGCAGCAGCCCCCTCCTCCCGAGTTCCATGTCGAGGCAGTGCGCGGCACGGGCTGGAACGAGACCAGTCCGCCGACCGACGGCTGGACGCGCGTCACGCTGCCCGACAGCTGGGCCGAACGCTGGCCCGGCTTCGACGGCGTGGTCTGGTATCGCCTCACCTGGGAGCAGCCCGAACAGCTGCGTGAAGCGGGCCTGCTGCTGCACTACCTGAACATGGCCGGCGAGGTGTCGCTCAACGGCACGACGATCTCGCGCGACCAGAGCCTGGTCGAGCCGCTCACCCGCGCCTGGAACACGCCGCGCTACTGGCTGCTGGCACCGCCGCTGCTGAAACCCGGCAGCACCAACACGCTGATGGTGCGCGTGTCGGGCCTCTTCGCCTACCAGGCGGGGCTGGGGCCGGTGAGCTTGGGCACGCCGGCCGCGATGCAGGCCGAGTTCGACAGCGAACGCCTGGTGCGTCGCGACCTGCAGGTGCTGGGCCTCGCGGTGAGCGCGGCCGTGTCGGCCTTCTTCGCCGCGCTGTGGCTGCTGCGGCGCAAGGAAGGCGCCTACGGCTGGTTCGCCCTGATGAACATGCTGTGGCTGCTGTTCGGCTACAACCAGATCGCCACCAGCCCCTGGCCCTTTGCGAGCAACCACGCATGGCAGGCGCTGAACATCTCGGTGCTGCTGGTCTTCAGCGTGTCCTACCTCGTCTTCGCGCTGCGCTTCTGCGCGCGGCGCATGCCCTGGCTGGAGGGCGCGGCCTTGGTGATCGCGGTCGCCGGCGTGCTCGACCTGTGGCTGGCGCCCGTTTCCGATCTGATCGCGCATCGCGCCATCTGGATGTCGGCAGGAACGCTCATGAGCATCGCCGTGAACTGCGCCTCGATCGTTCACGCCGCGCGCCATCGCGACAGCCCCATGCGCTCGCTGACGCCCTTCATGGCGGTATCGGCGGCCGCGGCCACGCACGACCTGCTGGCGTTCACCCAGTTGATCGACGCCACCATCTACTACACGGCCATCTCGTCCTACGGGCTGCTGCTGGGCATGGCGCTGACGCTGGCCGCGCGCTTCGTGAGCAGCCTCAAGCGCATCGAGAACTTCAACACCGAGCTGATCGAGGAAGTGAACGCGGCCAAGGCCGAACTGGCCGCCACGCTGGCGCAGCAGCATGCGCTGGAGCTGGCCCATGCGCGCATCGGCGAGCGCGTGAACCTGGTGAGCGACCTGCACGACGGGCTGGGCGGCATGCTGGTGGGCAGCATCGCGACACTGGAGCGCAAGCCCGGGAACCTCGGCGCGCCCGAGCTGCTGGCGATGCTCAAGCGCCTGCGCGACGACCTGCGGCTCATCATCGACGCCACCGGCCGCGACGACGGCGCCCGCGCCCTGGGCGAGTTGCTGGCGCCGATGCGCCACCGCAGCGCGCAGTTGCTGGACGCCAACGGCATCGACTGCCGCTGGCAGGTGTCGGGCATCGACACGCTGGAGCTGCCGCCCTCGCAGAGCCTGGACCTGATGCGCTTCCTGCAGGAGGCGCTGACCAACGTGCTCAAGCACAGCGCGAGCCGCCGGGTGGACGTGACGGTGGCGCGCGATGGCGCCGATCTGCGGCTCAGCGTGCGCGACGACGGGCGCGGCTTCGAGGTCGAGGGCCAGACGGCCGGCGCGGGCCTGCGCAATCTGCGCACGCGGGCGCGCCGGCTGGGCGCGGAGCTGCTGCTGCAGTCGCGCCCGGGCGAAACGCAAGTCGCGCTGCGAATGCCGCTGGCAGTCTGATCAGAGCTCCAGCACCAGCCGCCCTTCGCAGGCGCGCGAGCAGCAGGCCATCATCTTGGTGTTGGCGTCGCGCTCCACCCGCGTGAGCACCACGTCACGGTGATCGACCTTGCCGGAGAGCACGCGCACCTCGCAGGAGCCGCACAGGCCTTCCTCGCAATCGCTCTGCACGTCGACGTTCGCAGCGCGCAGCGCGGTCAGCAGAGTCTGGTCGGGCGGCACCGTGAGGACGAGGCCGGAATCCTTCAACTCCACCTCGAAGGCATGTTCCTTCGACGGATCGAGCGTGGCCAGCGTGGATTCGAAATGCTCCACGCGCAGCGCTCCCTCGGGCCAGGCGGCGCAGCAGTCTTCCAGCGCCTCGAGCATGCGCAGCGGGCCGCAGGCATACACCTGCGCGCCGGGCACCGGCTGCGCGAGCAGCGCCTGCAGGTCGTTGCGCCGGCCTTCGTCCGCGACGTGCAGGTGCAGCCGCTCGCCGTGCAGCGCGGCCAACTCGTCGACGAAGGCCATGCTGCTGCGGCTGCGGCCGCTGTAGTGCAGCTCGTAGTCCATGCCCAGCGCCTTCGCGCGCCGCGCCATCGCGCTCACCGGCGTGATGCCGATGCCGCCGGCGATGAAGATCGCCTTCTTCAGCGACTCGTCGAGCCTGAAGTGGTTGCGCGGGCCGCGGATGCGCAGCCGGTCGCCCGCCTTCACGCTGCCATGCACCCAGGCCGAGCCGCCGCGCCCCTCGGGCTCGTGCAGCACGGCGATCTCGAAGGCGCCCGCGTCGTCCGGGTCGCCGCACAGCGAGTACTGGCGCGACAGCTCGGGCGTGCCGCATTCCACGTCGATGTGCGAGCCGGCCGTCCAGCGCGGCAGCGGCTTGCCGTCGGGCGACACCAGGCGCAGCCTGACGATGCCATCGGCCACGGGCGTCACGGCCTGCACCACCACGGGCCGTGCGATGGCGTGCGCCGAAGGCTCGCCGATGCGCACCGGCACGCGCACGTCGCGCAGGCCGGGGTTCGCGCGCTCGGGGTTGGCGGCCGGGTCCCATTCCACCCACAGGTGCTCGGGGCCGCGGAAGGAGGTGTTCGGCACATAGGTGAAGCGCTGCTCGGAAAGCCGCATGTGCGGCAGCCGGCGCGTGAACTCCTCCAGGAAGATCTGCATCTCCATGCGCGCCAGGTTCTTGCCCATGCACTGGTGCGAGCCGTAGCCGAAGGTCAGGTGGTCGCTGGCGTTGTCGCGGCGGATGTCGAACAGGTCGGCATCGAAAAAATGCCCCTCGTCGTGGTTGGCCGAAGAGGTGACGATCAGCAGGCGCGAGCCCGCCGGCAGGTCGACGCCGCCGACCTGAGTGTCTTTCGTGACCATGCGCCGCCACGCGGCCACCGAGCCGTTGTGGCGCAGGCACTCTTCCACCGCGTTGGGAATGAGCCCCGGGTCCTCGCACAGCTCGCGCCACACCTGCGGGTGCTGCAGCAGCAGCTTCACCGCGTTGGCGGTGGCGTTGGCGGTGGTCTCGTGCGCGGCGACGATGCCGGCCATCATCATCGAGTGCAGGTACGAGTCGGTCACCACCTCGGGGTGCAGCATCTGCTTGCGGATGCCGTACTGCATCCAGCCGGGCGCATCGGGGTCCTGCCGCATCTTGTCGAGCACCTTGCCGGCGTACTGCCAGAAGTTGCCCACCGCGTGCGCCACGGCCACCTGCTCCTCGGGCTTCGGACGGCCCCAGGTGTTGACGGTGTGCGCGATGGAGTACTTGCGCAGCGTGTCCATGTCTTCCTCGGGCACGCCGAGGAAGTGCAGCGCTACCGTGAGCGGAATTTCCCACAGCATCTGGTCGACGAGGTCGGCGCGGCCGTCGTCGATGAAGCGGTCGACGTACTCGCGCGCCAGCTCGCGCACCATGGGCTCGTGGTGCTTCAGCGCCTCGGGCGTGAACGGGTCCATCAGCGCGCGGCGGCGCGGCATGTGGGCGGGCTCGTCCTCGTTCACCAGCGTGCGGTTGAGCGCGAAGCCGTAGGAGGCCAGCACCGCGTTGGCCTCCTCGCCGGTGGGCGTGATCTTCTCCAGCGCGATCGAGGGGCTGAAGGTGATGTTGTCGCGGAACACCGCCTTGATGTCCTCGTAGCGCGTGAGCACCCAGTAGCCCAGCTTGGGGCTGTAGAAGATGGGCTCCTGCTCGCGCGCCCAGCGCACGTACTCGGGCGGGTCCTGCTGGTAGCCGTCCTCGAAGGGGTCGAAGCCGGCGGCGCGCTGGCTCACCGGGCAGCCGGTGGGCGTGCGCTCGGAGGACAGCGCCCCGTGCGCGACGGGGCAGCCGGAGGTGCGCGAGGACGTGGCGGTATCTGGCATGGCGGGCAGCTTCAGTCGAGGGTGATCTTCAGGTCGCGGATGAGCTTGTGCCAGCGCACCGTCTCGTTCTTCAGCAGCTCGGCGTACTGCGCGGGCGTGTTGCCCACCGGCTCCACGCCGAAGTCGACCATGCGCGTGCGCACCGAGGGCTCGCTGATGGCGGCGACCAGCTGGCGGTTGAGCGTGTTCACCACGTCGGCTGGCGTGGCCGAGGGCACCACCACGCCGACCAGCGCGGCGGCCTCGACGTTCTTGTAGCCCAGCTCGGCGAAGGTGGGCACGTCGGGCAGCTGCGGCAGGCGCGTGGGGTTGGCCACGGCCAGTGCGCGCACCTTGCCGCCCTTGATGAAGCCGGAGCCCGCGGCCAGGTCGACCATCATGGCCGGCAGCTGCCCGCCGACCACGTCAGCCAGCGCGGGTGCCGCGCCGCGGTACGGCACATGCACCATGAAGAGCTTGGCCTCCACCTTCAGCAGCTCCATGGCCAGGTGGTGCGGGCTGCCCGCGCCGGCCGAGGCGTAGTTGATGCCGCCCGGCTTGGCCCGGGCCTGGGCGATGAAGTCCTTGGCCGAACTGAAGCCCGAGTTGGCGCCGACGACCAGGATCATCGGGAACTTGCCCATCAGCGTGACGGGCGCCAGGTCTTTCGTGGGGCTGTAGCTCAGCGACTTGTAGAGCGCGGGGTTGAACACCAGCGTGCCGTTGTCGGCCGAGAGGATGGTGTAGCCGTCGGCCGCCGCGCGCGCGGTTTCGGAAGCAGCCAGCGCGGTGTTGCCACCCGGCTTGTTGTCCACCAGCACCGGCTGCGCGACCTGGGTGGACAGCGTCTGCGCCACCGTGCGCGCAAGGAAGTCGGAACCGCCGCCGGCTGCGTAGGGAACGATCCAGCGGATCGGCTTGGCGGGAAAGGCCTGCTGTGCGCCGGCGCCGGCAGCGACGGCAGCCAGGGAAAGAACCGCGAGGCAGCGGGCGAAGTGCTTCTTCATGAGGGTGTCTCCGTACTGGATTTTGTGTATTGCGTAATTATCATACGCATAGCGTAATTCACGGATCGCGGGTTTACCCGACCCCATCGCGCGAGCACCTAACATCCAGCCGTCATGACGCAGTCCACGGAATCCGAGCCCTCCTCTCCTCCCACCCGCGAACGCCGCCAGCGCGTGCAGTCCGCCGAGACCGGCATGTCCGTGCTCAAGGGGCTGGCGCACCTGGGCGGGCGCAGCAGCCTGACCGCGCTGTCGGCGCACGTCGCCGAGAGCCCCGCCAAGGTGCACCGCTACCTCGCGAGCCTGATGGAAGCGGGCCTGGTGCTGCAGGACGCCGCCTCGCAGCACTACTACCTGGGCACCGAAGCCATCCAGATCGGGCTGGCCGCCATGCGCCAGGCCGATCCGATCCGAGCGGCCGAGCCCTGCCTGATCCGCCTGCGCGAATCGCTGGAGGTGACCTGCTTCGTGGCGGTGATGGGAAACAAGGGCCCGACCATCGTGCGCTTCGAGGAGCCGGGACTGCCGGTGACGGTGAACGTGCGCGCCGGCTCGGTGATGTCGATGCTGTGGTCGGCCACCGGCCGCGCCTTTCTGGGGCTGCTCGACGAGTCGCGCGTGCTGGCGCTGGCCGAGCAGGAGCTGGCCGATGCCACGCCGGAGATGCGCGCCCTGCTCGACGCGAAAGACCCGATCGGCCAGCTGCGCCACGAGGTGCGGCAGGCGCGCTGCGCGAGCGTCAGGGACACCTACCTGCGCGGCATCAGCGCCGTGGCGGCGCCGGTGTACGACTATGCGGGGAGGGTCTGCGCCGTGATCACCGCGCTGGGCGCCACGGGGGGCTTCGACCCGTCCATCGATGGGCCCATCGCCGCGGCGGTGCGGCAGGAAGCCAGGGCCGCAAGCGCCCTGCTGGGCGCCTCGGCCTGAGGAATCAAGTCCGGATCAGTCCGCCCAGACCACCGTGCCGGTCCACGCAGTGACCAGCACCACGATGCCGAAGGCGATGCGGTACCAGGCGAACGGAATGAAGTTGTGGGTGCTGATGTACTTCAGCAGCCAGCGCACGCACAACCATGCGCTGATGAACGAGAACACCAGCCCCACCGCGAACAGCGGGAGGTCGGCCACCGACAGCAGCGCGCGCTCCTTGTAGAGGCTGTACACGCCGGCACCGATCAGCGTGGGAATGGCCAGGAAGAACGAGAAATCTGTCGCCGCCTGCCGCGACAGCCCCAGCAGCATGCCGCCGATGATGGTCGAGCCGCTGCGGCTGGTGCCGGGGATCATCGCGAAGCACTGCACCAGGCCGACCTTGAGTGCGTCCCAGGGCGACATGTCGTCGACATGCTCCACGCGCACCGAACCCGGCGGCCGCTTCTCGGCCCAGAGGATGATGAAGCCGCCGATGATGAAGGTGCTCGCCACCACGGTCGGGATGAACAGGTGCGCCTTGATGGCCTTGCCGAACAGCAGGCCCAGCACCACCGCGGGCAGGAAGCCGATGAAGATGTTCAGCGCCAGGCGCTGCGCCTTCGGCTGCCGGGGCAGCGCGACGACGGTCGACTTGATCTTGTGCCAGTAGACCAGGATCACCGCGAAGATCGCGCCGGTCTGGATGGCGATGTCGAAGACCTTGGCCTTGTCGTCGTCGAAACCGAGCAGCGAGCCCGCAAGAATCAGGTGGCCGGTCGACGAGATCGGCAGGAATTCGGTCAGCCCTTCGACGATGCCCATCACGGCGGCCTTGACCAGCAAAACAATGTCCACGCGCACTCCTTTGAAGAGCGGCCATTATCGCGAGGGAGCAGTCAGGCGCCATTCAGGCTCCCCTGTTCGGGTGATGTTCAGACCCGGTGCGTTGGCACACAGTCGGGCATGTTCGGGCATGTGTGGCGCCCGAAGGAGCCTTGACCCAATGCGAACGTTCACGCCCAACGACGGGCTCGAAGAACACGCCTCGACCGCCGACGATCACGGCGAAGACCGCCGGAAGAACGCGCAGGATCTCGAGCGCGAGCAGCGCGCCTCGATGCGGCGGGTGGCCGAGGCCACCGGCGCATCGACCAGCGAGCTGCAGCAGCTGATGCAGCGGCTGCTCGACATCGACCGCTCGGGCACGAGTGCCGGCATCGTGGCGCAGGGCCATATCGCGGCCGACCGCATGCAATCGGGCATGTCGGTGCTGGACCTCGGCGGCGGCAACATGGCCGAACAGCAGGTCGACGCCATGCAGAGCATCGATTTCCGGCTGCTCGAAACGCTGGACCCGGCGCACGACAAGAAGTGGTACGCCCGCTGGAAGTTCTGGAGCTTCATCCTCGGTGCGGCCGGCCCCGAGGCCGCGCTCACGCTGCAGGGCCTGGCGCTGCGCCCCACCGAGCCCGGCGATGCGCACGCCGACCTGGTGGCCAAGGCGCGCAAGGTGCTGGAAAGCTGGCGCCGCACCTCCGAGCCGCTGTTCTGGGCAGCCGTCGAGTGCTACGTGCGGCAGCAGTCGTTCTCGCTCGAAACGCAGGCCTACCTGATGCACTGCATCGCCGCCGTGTTCGCGGGCACCCCGATGAAGCTGTCGAACGCGCAGAGCGAGCAGCTCGCGGGCGTGCTCATCGACACCTATTGCGATGCGCTGGGCACCTCGGCGTGCATGCCCTCGGCGGGCATCTACCGGCGGCTGTCGCAAGGCCTGGACGCAACCGACCGCGAAACCGGCATACCCCGCTACCTGGGGCGCAGCGACGCGGCGCAGATCGCGATGACGGCGCTGTTCTCGGTCATCGAAGGCTCGCGCTCACGCTGACCCGGGCCCGATGCGCCGGCGCAGTGCGCGCACTGCGCTGTCGACCGTGGTCAGCACCGGCAGGCCGCTGGCCGTTTCGCAGGCGGCGCGCGCCCGCGCCATGCTGAACTGGGCCAAGGCAATGCGCGTGCAGCCGCGCTTGCTCAGGGCCACGGCCTGCGCGGCGATCAGGGCGTCGTGCTGCTGCGTGTCGCCGGCATTCAATGCGTCGAGCGCGCCTTCGGCCAGCGCGGGTTCGATTGCCGTACCCCGCGGAAACTCGGGCGGCATGGAGGCCAGCGTCGGCGCGAAGGTGGCGATCAGCCCGAGCCGCCCCTGCCCTTGCGCCACCTCGTCGATCATGGCTTCGTTGGGCTTGAGCACCGGAATGCCCGCATGGCACCGCGCCACCGCCTCGATGCACGGCCCGAAGGCCGAGCAGGTGAAGAGAATGCCCTGCGCGCCCGTGTCGACCGCGTACTGCGCGAGCCGCTGGAAGCGCTCGTGCATGGCGCCGTCGAGCCCCTTGCTGCCGTTGCGCGCGAGGTCGGCCGACAGGCTGTCGTCGAGCAGGTTCATGCGCCGAGCCTCGGGCCAGTCGCGCGCGAAGGCGTCGTTGATGGGCGCGACCGAGTGCGACAGGGCGTGGATCAGGGCAATGCGAGTCATGGGGTCACGGGGGTTCAGATGCCTTTCGACGAGGGGATCGCGAAGGCGTCCTTCGTCTCGGCGTTGAGCGGGTAGTTGATGTTGATGCCCTTCGGCGGGATGGGCGACATGAACCACTTGGCATAGAGCTTTTCCATCTCGCCCGACTTCATCATGCCCGACACCACGCGGTCGACCAGCGCCTTGAAGGCCGGGTCGTCCTTGCGGAACATCAGCGACTGGTTCTCGGTGCGAAGGCTCTCGCCGGTGATGAGGAAGTCCTTCGGGTTGCGCGCATTCGCGATCTGCCCGGCCAGCAGGATGTCGTCGAGCACGAAGGCCTGGGCGCGGCCGCTTTCCACCAGCAGGAAGGAGTCGCTGTGGTCCTTGCCCGCGAGGTTGGTCACGTCGAGGCTGCGGCCCCGGTCGGCCTCGCGCAGCAGGCGGAACGAGGTGGTGCCGGTGGTGGTGGCCACGGTCTTGCCCTGCAGGTCGGCGATGCCCTTGATGCCCGAATCGGCCTTCACCAGCATGCGCACGTTGTAGCGGAAGATGTCCGGCGAGAACGCCACCTGCTTCTGGCGCTCGACCAGGTTGGTGGTGGAGCCGCACTCGATGTCGACCGTGCCGTTCTGCACCAGCGGCATGCGGTTGGCGGAGGTGACAGCCTGGTACTTGATCTCGATGGCGGGCAGCTTCAGCTCGGCCTTCACCGCC
Source organism: Variovorax sp. Varisp85 (assembly GCF_047304045.1). Classification (NCBI taxonomy): domain Bacteria; kingdom Pseudomonadati; phylum Pseudomonadota; class Betaproteobacteria; order Burkholderiales; family Comamonadaceae; genus Variovorax; species Variovorax sp. Varisp85. The sequence goes on along the minus strand of NZ_JBGLYN010000042.1, from coordinate 11,498 downwards.
TCGACGATGCGGTTGCAGATCTCGATGCTGTAGCCCACGGGCTTGAGGTTGCCGTCGAGGTACGAGAAGCCGAACGACGACTCCCGGTAGCCGAAGGTGATGGCGCCGCTGGCCTTGATCTTGGCAAGCGTGTCGTTGTCCTGGGCCTGTGCGGCCGTGAGCGGCATGAGGGCCGCGAAGAGCATCGCGAGCGCGGTGGCACCGAAGGGAAACGGCAGACGAAGCTTGGGCATGGAACGCTCCTCGGAAGGACGGTTGAAGGAAAAGAGAACTGAAAAAGTGGTGCTCAGCGCGCAGCTGCCGCAGCGGCGCGCGTGACAGCGTCGATGGAGGCCGCGAGCCGCGCGGCGATCTCCTGCAGGTCCTGCCGCGTGGCGATGAAGGGCGGTGCCAGCAGCACGTGGTCGCCCTGCCGGCCATCGACCGTGCCGCCGAAGGGGTAGCACAGCAGGCCACGCGCCATGGCGTCCTTCTTGACGGTGGCGTTGAGCTTCAGCGCCGGGTCGAACGGCGCCTTGCTCGCGCGATCGGCCACCAACTCGATGCCCCAGAAGAAGCCGCGGCCACGGACGTCGCCCACGTGCGGGTGCGCGCCCAGCGCCTCGGCCAGCATCGCGCCGAACGCAATGCCGCCTTCGCGCACCTTGGCCACCAGCCCGTCGCGCCGGATCACCCGCTGCACCGCGAGCGCGGCGGCACAGGCCATCGGATGGCCGAGGTAGGTGTGGCCGTGCTGGAAGAAGCCGCTGCCCTTCGACATGGCATCGACGATGCTGCGCTGCGCCAGCACCGCGCCGATGGGCTGGTAGCCGCCGCCCAAGCCCTTGGCGACGGTCATCAGGTCGGGCACCACGCCCTCCTGCTCGCAGGCGTGCAGCGAGCCGGTGCGGCCCATGCCGCACATCACCTCGTCGAGGATCAGCAGCACGCCGTACTTGTCGCACACCGCGCGCACCGCCTTGAAGTAGCCCGGCACGGGCGTGAGCACGCCGGCCGTGGCACCGCCGACGGTCTCGGCCACGAAGGCGATCACCCGGTCGGCACCCTGCGCGAGGATGGCCGCCTCGAGTTCGGCCGCGAGGCGCAGGCCGTACTGTTCGGCGCTTTCGTCGGCGCGCTGCTCGCGGTACGGATAGCACGGCGCCACATGCGTGGCCGGCACGAGAATCGGCGCGAAGGGCTCGCGCCGCCACGCGTTGCCGCCCACCGCCAGCGCGCCGAGCGTATTGCCGTGATAGCTCTGGCGGCGCGCGATGAAGTGCGTGCGCTGCGGCTGGCCAATTTCGACGAAGTATTGCCGCGCCATCTTCAGCGCCGACTCCACCGCCTCCGAACCGCCGCTCACCAGGTAGACGTGGCTCATGCCTTCGGGAGCGGAGCCGATCATCTCGTCGGCCAGCTGTTCGGCCACCTCGCTCGTGAAGAAGCTGGTGTGCGCATAGGCCAGCTTGTCGAGCTGGGCGTGCATGGCGGCCAGCACCTCGGGGTGCGCATGGCCCAGCGACGACACCGCAGCGCCGCCCGAAGCGTCGAGGTATTCGCGGCCTTCGGCGTCACGGATGAACATGCCGTGGGAGCCGGCGGCTACGGGCGGGGTCTGGCGAAGGTGGCGGTGGAAGACGTGCGTCATGGTGTTTCGGATGCTTGGAACCAACGTTTCGCCCGGATTATTGTTTGGAACATTTGTTCCGTCAACTGTTCCCGTCTTCCACCTCCGGTACATTTGTTCCAACCGCAGCCGAAGAGAGACGGAGCCATGAGCGCCGCCGCCGGCCCGCCCCAAGCAAGCGCGCACCGCAGTGCGCAGCACGGAGGTCATCCAATGAACACCAGAGAGCAGATCCGCCAGCGTTTCAACGAACTGAGCCCCGCACTGCAGCAGGTGGCGCGCTACGTGCTCGACCATCCGAACGAGGTGGTCACGGGCTCGATGCGCAACGTCGGCACGCGTTCGCAGAGCACGCCTGCCACGCTCGTGCGGTTCGCCCAGCATCTGGGTTTCGGAGGCTGGCCGCAGCTCAAGGAAGCATTTGCCGCCGACATGGGCCTGGGCTCCGAAACCTACGGCGGGCGCGCCAAGCAGCTCGTCGGCCGCGCGAAAGACCAGACGCTGACGGGCGAAATGTTCGAGGTGCAGCGCCGCAACCTCGAGGCCACCCACCAGCAAAGCGAGCAGGCGCTGCAGAAGGCCTGCGTGCTGATCGAGAAGGCGCCGGCCGTGCACGCCGCGGGTTTCAGGGCGTGCTTTCCGATCGCCTTTTCATTCGTCTACGTGTACCGGCTCTTCCGCGCCAGCGTGCACCTGGTCGACGGCCAGGGCGGCTCGCTGGAGATGCAGCAGCGCGCTTTCGCCAAGGGCGACGCGCTGGTGGTGGCGAGCTTTGCGCCCTACTCGCGCGAGGCGCTGCAGGTGGCGCAGGCGGCCCGGGCGGCGGGCTGCCGCATCGTTGCCATCACCGACAGCGCGGCCTCGCCGCTGTCGCTGCTGGCGGACGAAACCCTGCTCTTCACGATCAACAGCCCCTCGTTCTTCCCCTCGGTCGCGGCCGGGGTGGCGGTAACGGAAGCGCTGGTCGAGCTGCTGGCCAGCCGCGCCGGCAAGCCCGTGATCCGGCGCATCGACCAGGCGGAGGCGCAACTGTTCGAATCGGGGGCCTACCTCACGGCCCCGGCGGCGCGGGGCAGCTAGCTTCCTCCAGCGGAACCCTGCCCGCAACGGTGTATCCAACCGCTGTCGCGGCGCCTTGTCGCGACAGGAGGTAATGACCATGAAGCAAGTGAAGCATTGGCAAGACCCTGTCAACGCCGCCGCCGGCGCCTGGCTGATCGTCTCGCCCTGGGTTCTGGGCTTTTCGGGCACGACGGCCGCCATGTGGACGATGGTTGCGACCGGCATCCTGCTCGGCGCGGTGGCGCTCGGTGCGACCTTCGTGCCCCGGCAGTGGGAAGAATGGACCGAGGTGGGCCTGGCAGCCTGGCTCGCGGTTTCGCCCTGGGTGCTCGGTTTCCGCGGCATCGAGATGGCCATGGTCAACGCGGTGCTCGTGGCCGCGGTGATCCTGGTGCTGGCGCTGTGGGTGCTGGTGACCGACAAGGACTATCTGGGCCACACCATCGACCGTACGGCGCATTGACCGCCCGGACGTCGTGACATTGCAATTAGGCCCGGCGAAGCGCCTGCGCTGACCTTCGGGCTTGCGGATGGGCCTCGCGCCCATCCCCGGCATCGCCGCCCTACTGTGTGCGGGAAGCGGCGGGGTGCGGTGCTGCCGCATCCGCCTTGGCGTTGCCCTCCATCCACCCGGCCTGCCATCCGCCACCCATCGCCTGGATCAGCGCGACGGCGGTGTTCTGGCGATTGACCTGCAGTTGCACCAGCGTGCGCCGCGCGCTGAGCGCGGCAGCCTGTGCCGTGACCACGTCGGTGTAGCTCACCTGTGCGGCGCGGTAGCGGTTGAGCAGCTGCTGCTCGGTCTTGTCGGCCGCCGCGGATGCCTCGCGGCGCAGGCCCTCTTGCTGCGCGAGCGTTGCGCTGGCGGTGAGCTGGTCTTCCACGGCCTGGAAGGCGGTGAGCACTGTCTGGCGGTAGCGCGCCACGCTGGACTCGTAGCCGGCCTTGGCGGAATCGACATTGGCCGCAATCGCGCCCGCGTCGAATATCACCTGTGCCACCGACAGCCCGAGCCCCCACAGTGTGTTGGCCGAGCCGAACAGATCCTTCACGCGGCTTGCGTTGCTGCCCACCGAGGCCGTGAGGCCGATGTTCGGGAAGTACGCCGCGCGCGCAATGCCGATCTGCGCATTGGCCGCCGCCACCGAGCGCTCGGCCGCCGCGATGTCGGGCCGGCGCTGCAGCAGCGTGGAAGGCACGCCGAGCGGCACGCCGGGCACCATGGGCGCCCATTGCGCGGCCGGCAGGCTGAAGTCGGCGGGCGCCACGCCCAGCAGCATCGCAATGGCGTGCTCGTAGGTGGAGCGCGTGCGCTGCAGGCCCACGCGCTCGGCCTTGGCGTTGACGAGCTGCGTCTGCGCCTGCAGCACATCGGTCTGCGCGGCGATGCCGGCCGCATAGCGGTTGCTCGTGATCTCGAAGGCGCGCTGATAGCCCTGGATGGTCTCGTCGAGCAGCACGATCTCGGCATCGGCCTCGCGCAGGGAAAAGTAGTTGGTCGCGAGGCTGCCAATGGCCGAGAGCCGCGCGGCCGCAAGATCGGCCTCGCTCGCCTGCGCGTTGGCCTGCGCGCTGCTCACGGCTTCGCGCAGGCGGCCCCACACATCGGGCGTCCAGCTCGCGCCGAGCGTGACCGAGAAAGTGTTCGCCGGGCTCGACGTGCTGCTGCCACCCACCGTGCCGGAGCGCTTGCCCGAACCGTCGAGCGACACCGACGGGAACAGTGCCGCCCGCTCGCCGCGCACCAGCGCCTGGGCCTGCGTGTAGTTGGCCACCGCCGCGGCGATGTTCTGGTTCGACACCTGCACGCGGCCAGCCAGTTCGTCGAGCGCGGGGTCTGCGAACAGCTTCCACCACTCGCCGCGGTCGAGCGCATCGGCCGGCGCGGCGGGCAGCCAGCCTTCGGCGGTTTTCTGCTCTTTCCAGTCGATGGACGCTGCGGTGGTGGGCTGCACGTAGCGCGGGCCGACGGCGCAGCCGGCGAGGGCCGCGGCGAGCGCGAGCGCCGAGAGCGAAAAGCGCGAAGTGGAAAGCAGTGCGTTCATGGCGGTGTTGTTCTCAGACGGGCGTGGCACGGCTCAATTCGTGTTCATGTTTGCTTCGGCGGCGCAGCTTGTCCAGCAACAGGTAGACCACTGGCGTCGTCAACAGGGTCAACAGCTGGCTCGCGATCAGCCCGCCGATGATGGCCACGCCCAGCGGCCGGCGCAGCTCGGCGCCCTCCCCGAAGCCGATGGCCAGCGGCAGCGCACCCAACGCGGCTGCCAGCGTGGTCATCAGGATCGGTCGGAAGCGCAGCAGGCAGGCCTCGCGGACCGCCTCGAGCGGCGTGAGCCCGCGCGAGCGCTCCGCCTCCAGCGCAAAGTCGATGATCAGGATGGCGTTCTTCTTCACGATGCCGATCAGCAGGAACACGCCGATCAGCGCAATGATCGAGAACTCCATGCGGAACATCAGCAGCGCCAGCACCGCGCCCACGCCGGCCGACGGCAGCGTCGACAGCACGGTGATCGGATGCACCAGGCTTTCATAGAGGATGCCCAGCACGATGTAGATCACGACCAGCGCCGCCAGGATCAGCATCAACTGCTGCCCCTGCGACTGCTGCGCACTGGCTGCCGTGCCGGCGAACGCGCCGCGCACGTTGGTGGGCATGGCGATGTTGGCCTCGGCCTTGGCGATGGCCTCGCGCGCGTCGCCGAGGTTCGCGCCCTCGGCAAGGTTGAACGAGATCGTGGTCGCCAACTCGCCGTCTTCATGGCTTACCGAGGTTGCGACGGATTGCTCCTCGAACTTCGCCACCGCCGACAGCGGCACCAGGGCGGTGGGCGTGTTGCTGAGCACGTTGCCGGTCGACGCGCCGCGCAGGCCCGCGTTGGCCGAGACCGGCACCGTCGCGCTCGCGGCCGTGGCCGATGCCGCCGAACTGCCGGAGGACGACGTGGTACCCGTCGCCGCCGCCACCTGCGTGGTCACCGTCTGCCCGCCGATCACCGAGGTCTTGGTCGCCGGCACGTACACATCGCTCAGCGAATTGGGGCTGCGCGTGTAGCGCGGCGCCCACTCCATCACCACGTGGTACTGGTTGAGCTCGGTGTAGATGGTTGCCACCTGCCGCTGGCCGAAGGCGTTGTAGAGCGCGTTGTCGATGGCGGTGGAAGTCAGGCCGAGCCGGCGCGCGCTGTCCGGGTCGACCTTGGCCACCGTCTCCACGCCGTTCTGGTCCTGGTCGGTGTCGATGTCGGTCAGCACCGGCTGCAGCTTCAGTTCGTCGGACAGCTTGACGGCCCAGGTGCGCAGGTCGGCCAGGCTGTCGCTCTTGAGCGAGTACTGGTAGGTGGAATTGCTGGCGCGGCCGCCCGAGCGCACGTCCTGCACGGGGCCGAGGAAAACGCGCAGGCCGGTCACCTCGTTGAGCTGCGGCCGCAGCCGCGCGATCACGGCCAGGCCGCTTTCCGTGCGCTGGTTGGCCGGCTTCAGGTTGACGAACATGAAGCCGCCACCCGCACGCGATCCGCCGGTGAAGCCGATCACCGTGTCAACCGCGGGGTCCTTGCGGACGATATCGATCACTTGCCGCAGCTTGTCGGCCAGCGCCTGCGACGAAATGCTCTGGTCGGCGCGCAGCCCGCCATTGAGCTGGCCGCTGTCCTGCTGCGGAAAGAAACCCTTGGGCGCGGCGCTGAACAGGTAGACGTTGAGCCCGACTACTGCCACCAGAATGAGCATGACGAGCGCCTTGCTGTCGAGCGCCCAGTCGAGGCTGTTCTCGTAGCGCTTGAGCACCCAGTCGTAGCTGCGCGCCGCCATGCGGCCGAGGCGTCCCTGCGGCTTGTTCTTGTCGTGCTCGCCGCCGGGCTTCAGGAGCCATGCGCACATCATCGGCGTGGTGGTGAGCGAGATGACCAGCGAGATCATCACCGCCGCCGACAGCGTGATCGCGAACTCGCGGAACAGCCGCCCCACCTGCCCGCCCATGAACAGCAGCGGAATGAACACCGCCACCAGCGACACGCTGATCGACAGCACGGTGAAGCCCACTTCCTTCGCGCCCAGCAGCGCCGCCTTCATGCGCGTCATGCCCGACTCGATGTGCCGGCTGGTGTTCTCGAGCACGACGATGGCGTCGTCCACCACGAAGCCCGTCGCCACCGTGAGCGCCATCAGGCTCAGGTTGTTGAGGCTGAAGCCCAGCAGGTACATCACCCCGAAGGTGCCGAGCAGGGCCGCCACCGTGGCCACCGCCGGCACGATGGTGGCGCGAACGCTGCGCAGGAACAGGCTGACCACCAGCACCACGAGCAGCACCGCGGCGATCAGCGTGAACTCGACCTCGCGCAACGAGGCGCGGATGGAGTTGGTGCTGTCCGACGCGACCTGCAGCGTGACGTCGGGCGGCAGTTGCGCCTGCAGTTCGGGCAGCAGCGCGCGCACGCTGTCGACGGTTTCGATGATGTTGGCCGAGGGCTGCCGCGTGATGAGGATGACGATCGCCGGCTGGCCATTGAAGAGGCCCAGCGTGCGCGTGTCTTCCACGCCGTCGAGCACCTCCGCCACGTCCTGCAGCCGCACCGCCGCGCCGTTTCGCCAGGCCACCACCATCGAGGCGTAGTCGCTGGCGCGCAGGGCCGGCGTCTGCGTGTAGATCTGGAGCTTGCGGCCTTCGCCCTGCACGATGCCCTTGGGGCGGTTGGCGTTGGAGGCCTGGATGGCGGCACGCACGTCCTCGGTGCTGATGCCGTAGCGGTTGAGCGCGAAAGGCAGCAGTTCCACGCGCACCGCGGGAAGCGAGCCGCCGCCGATCTCCACGTCGCCCACCCCATCCACCTGCGACAGTCGCTGGCTCACGATGTTCGAGACGGCGTCGTAGATCTGGCCCGGAGTCTTGGTCTTGGACGTGAGGGCCAGGATGATGACCGGCGAGGCCGCCGGGTTGGCCTTGCGGTAGGTCGGGTTGCTGCGCAGCGTGGCGGGAAGGTCCACGCGGCTGGCGTTGATGGCGGCCTGCACTTCGCGGGCCGCGCCGTCGATGTTGCGGCTCAGGTCGAACTGCAGGGTGACTCTTGAGGAGCCTACCGAGCTGGTGGACGTCATTTCGTTGACGCCTGCGATGGTGCCCAGGTGGCGCTCCAGCGGGGTTGCTACGCTGGTTGCCATCGTCTCGGGGCTTGCTCCCGGGATGGATGCTCTTACCGAGATGACCGGGTAGTCGACCTGGGGTAGCGGTGAGACGGGGAGGACGAAGAACGCGGCGATGCCTGCGAGGGCGACGCCGATGGTCAGCAGGACTGTGCCTATGGGGCGGCGGACGAAGGGCAGCGAGAGATTCATCGCTGTGCCCCCTGCTCGGGGCGCCGGCCGGGCCTCGGCCCCGGAAAGCAAACCAGGCACCAGGAGTCAGACAGCATCAAACCGCCTCCTCCTCGATCACGACCCGTCGAGAGCTCCCCCCACCCAGCCGGTCAAACGCCAGGTAGATCACAGGCGTAGTGAACAGCGTCAGCAACTGGCTGACGATCAGCCCGCCGAAGATCGCCAAGCCCAGAGGCCTGCGCAACTCGGCGCCTTCCCCAAAACTCAACATCAAAGGAATGGCAGCAAACAAGGCGGCCAGCGTCGTCATCAAGATGGGCCGGAAGCGCAGCAAGGCAGCCTGATGAATGGCTTCGCGCGCAGACTTGCCCTGGGTACGCTCCGCATCGATAGCGAAGTCGATCATCATGATCGCGTTCTTCTTCACGATGCCGATCAGCAGGATGATCCCGATGATCCCGATCACCCCCAGGTCGTTGCCCGTGATCATCAACGCGAGCAACGCACCGACCCCGGCAGAAGGCAGCGTGGACAGGATCGTCAGCGGATGCACGTAGCTCTCGTACAGCACCCCCAGCACGATGTACACGCAGACCACGGCGGCAAGAATCAGCCACAGCTGGTTCGACAGCGACCTCTCGTAGGCCCCTGAAGCGCCCAGGAAAGTCATCGTCACGCTGCCCGGCAGCCCGATCTCCTTGGCCGCCGCGCGAATCGCATCGACCGAGGCGCCAAGCGAAACCCCAGGTGCGGTATCGAAGTTCAGCGTGCTCGCCGGGTACTGCGCCACGTGCGTGATCTGCAGCGGTGCCTGCTGCTCGGTGATGTCGGCAATGGCGGACAGCGGCGTCGCGGTGCCGGAGCCCGCGATCAGGCTCAGCTGCCCGAGCGTCTGCGGCGTGTTCACCATCCCGGGCTGCGCCTCGAGGATCACGCGGTACTGGTTCGTCTCGGTGAAGATCGTCGACACGATGCGCTGGCCGAAGGCGCTGTAGAGCGCATCGTCCACCGTGCTCGCGGTGATCGACAGCCGGGCCGCCGTATCGCGGTTCACGTTCACGAAGGCGGCCAGCCCTTGCGCCCCGGCATCGCTGCTCACGTTGCGCACCTTGTCGGAGTCCTGCAGCTTCGCCACGAGCTTCTTCATCCACCCGGTGATCGTCGCGCTGTCCACGCCTTCGAGCGACACGCGGTATTCGGTCGGCCCGGTCTCGGCGTCGATGGTCAGGTCTTGCGTGGGCTGCAGGTACAGCGTGACGCCGGCCACCTGCCGCGCGCGTTCGCGCAGCCGGTCCATCACCTTCTGCTGGCTGTCGTGGCCGGACTTCAGGTTGATGAGCATGCTGCCCGTATGCAGCATGGTGTTGTTGGCGGCGTCCACGCCGACAAAGGAGCTGAGGTTCTCCACGTCGGGGTCGTCCAGAATCGCGCGGGCCGCCTGCTGCTGCAGCTGCGACATGCGGTCGAACGACACGTCCTGCGCCGCCTGGATGCGGCCCTGCAGCTGGCCGGTGTCCTGCGTGGGGAACAGGCCCTTCGGGATCGTGAGGTACAGCACCACGGTCAGCACCATGGTGAGCAAGGCGACCAGCAGCGTGAGCGGCTGGTGATCGATCACCCAATGCAGCGAGCGGTCGTAGCGCAGCATCACGCCTTCGAAGAAACGCTGGGCACGCGCGCCGAAGCCCGTGCCGCCTTCTTTCTTCGGCTGGTGCTTGAGCCAGCGCGCCGACATCATCGGCACGAGCGTGAGCGAGACCACGGCCGAGATCAGGATGGTGATGGCCAGCGTTACCGCGAACTCGCGAAACAGCCGCCCCACCACGTCGCCCATGAAGAGCAGCGGGATCAGCACGGCAATAAGCGACACCGTCAGCGAGATGATGGTGAAGCCGATCTGCGTCGCGCCCTTGAAGGCCGCCTGCAGGGGCTTCTCGCCCTCCTCGATGTAGCGCGCGATGTTCTCGATCATCACGATCGCGTCGTCCACCACGAAGCCGGTGGCGATGGTCAGCGCCATCAGGCTCAGGTTGTTCAGGCTGTAGCCCAGCATGTACATCAGGCCGAAGGTGCCGATGAGCGAGATGGGCACCGCGACACTGGCAATGACGGTGGCGCGCAGGCTGCCGAGAAAGGCGAAGATCACCAGCACCACCAGCACCACGGCCAGCACCAGTTCCATCTCCACGTGCTGCACCGAAGCGCGGATGCCCGCGGTGCGGTCGCTGAGCACTTCGATCTTCAGGCCCGCGGGAAAGCCGGCCTGGAGCTCGGGCAGCAGCTTCTTGATGGCGTTGACGGTGGCGATCACGTTCGCGCCCGGCTGGCGCTGCACGTTCAGGATGATGGCCGGCGTGAGCTTGCCCTCGCCGGCCTCGGCGGTCCCGGGCTGGCGCCGGGCCGTCCCAAGGCAGTCGCCCCCCTGGGGGGGAGGTTGCGAAGCAACTTCGGGGGGGCACTTTGTCCCGGCCCATGCGCCGAGCTGCGTGTTCTCCGCGCTGTTGACCACCTGCGCCACGTCGACCATGCGGATCGGCGCGCCCTTCTTGTAGCTGACGATGAGGTTCTTGTAGTCCTCGACCGTGAGCAGCTGGTCGTTCGAGTTGATGGTGTAGGCGCGCTTGGGGCCGTCGAAGCTGCCCTTGGCGCCGTTCGAGTTGGCCGCGCTGATGGCGGTACGCAGCGTGTCCAGCCCGATGCCGTTGGCGGCGAGGGCCTGCGTGTTGGCCTGGATGCGCACGGCCGGGCGCTGCCCCCCGCTGAGCGACACCAGCCCGACGCCCGAGACCTGGCTGATCTTCTGTGCGAGCCGCGTGTTGACGAGGTTCTGCACCTCGGTGAGCGGCAGCGTGTCGGACGTGACGGCCAGCGTGAGCACCGGTGCATCGGCCGGATTGACCTTGGCATACACCGGCGGCGCGGGCAGGTCGGCCGGCAGCAGCGAGCCGCCGGCATTGATGGCGGCCTGCACTTCCTGCTCGGCGACGTCGAGCGTCTGGCCGAGCGAGAACTGCAGCGTGATGATCGACACACCCGCGGCGCTGGTCGAGCTCATGCGGTCGAGCCCCGACATCTGGCCGAACTGGCGCTCCAGCGGCGCAGTGACGGTGTTGCTCATCACCTCGGGGCTGCCCCCGGGGTAAAGCGTCTGCACCTGGATGGTCGGGTAGTCAACCTGCGGCAAGGCCGACAGCGGCAGGAAGCGGAACGCCACCAGTCCGGCCAGCACGATGGCGACCATCAGCAGCGAGGTCGCCACCGGCCGGAGAATGAACGGGCGTGAGGGGCTCACCGGGAGGTCTCCGCGCTGCAGCGGCTATTGCCTGTCATGGGCCGCGCCTGCCCTGTCCGCCCTCGCCGCGGCCTTCGGACATGCGCTGCCAGCGCTCCAGCGCCGCCGGGTCGCCGCGGTCCAGCGCCTCGAGGAAGCGCTTGCGGCGCTCCAACTGTTCCGGGTTGTCCTTGACCGAATCGAGCATGCGCTGGCGCTGCTCGGCGGTCGGGAGCTTGGCGG
>NZ_JBGLYN010000041.1:0-55685 GCF_047304045.1 Variovorax sp. Varisp85 | reverse complement strand
TGGGGGAGGTGTCGGCGGCGGGAACTGGCAAAGCGGAGGCGCGGAGCGCTGCGGAGGATGAGGGCGACCCAGGCTGGGGAAGGGCCGGAAGGCGCAAATTATAGGGAGCCGCCACGGTTTGCCGGGAGCGCTTCGGGTCGGGAGTGGTTAGCAAGCACAAACCGCGCTATAATCTTGGGCTCTGCGGAATTCGCTGCGGAGACTCATTTCTAAGAGGTTTACATGTACGCGGTCATAAAAACCGGCGGCAAGCAGTATCGCGTTGCTTCCGGCGAAAAAATTAAAGTAGAACAGATTGCTGCGGACGTAGGCCAGGAAATCGTGATCGACCAGGTTCTGGCCGTCGGAAACGGCGCTGAAATCAAGGTTGGCACGCCCCTGGTGTCCGGCGCAACGGTGACAGTCACGGTACTGTCGCACGGCAAGCACGACAAGGTGCACATCTTCAAGATGCGCCGTCGCAAGCACTATCAGAAACGTCAAGGCCATCGCCAGCAGTTCACCGAACTGCAAATCGGCGCGATCGCCGGCTAAGGAGCACATTCCATGGCACAGAAAAAAGGCGGCGGCTCAACGCGAAACGGGCGCGATTCCAAGCCCAAGATGCTCGGCGTGAAGGCTTTCGGCGGCGAACTGATCAGCGCAGGCTCGATCATCGTGCGCCAGCGCGGCACCCAGTTCCATCCCGGCGTGAACGTCGGCGTGGGCAAGGACCACACGCTGTTTGCCCTGGTCGACGGCCACGTGTCGTTCGGTCACAAGGGTGCACTCAACAAGCACACGGTCAACGTGACCCCCGCGGCGTAAGCCTCGAGTCACTTCGAACTGCCCGAGGCCCCGCATTGCCGGGGCTTCTTCATTTGTAAACTGGACATCCCATGAAGTTCGTCGACGAAGCCTTCATCGACATCGCCGCGGGCGATGGCGGCAACGGCTGCGTGTCGTTCCGTCATGAGAAGTACAAGGAATTCGGCGGCCCCAACGGCGGCGACGGCGGCCGTGGCGGCCACGTGTTCGCGGTGGCCGACTCGAACCTCAACACCCTGGTCGACTTTCGCTACTCGCGCCGGCACGAAGCCAAGCGCGGCGAGCACGGCATGGGCTCCGACATGTTCGGTGCCGCTGGCGACGACATCACGCTCAAGATGCCGGTTGGCACGATCATCTCCGACGCCGAAACGGGCGAAGTGCTGTTCGAGCTGTTGAAGGAGGGCGAGGTCATCACCATCGCCAAGGGCGGCGACGGCGGCTTCGGAAACATGCGCTTCAAGAGCGCCATCAACCGCGCGCCGCGCCAGAAGACCCCGGGCTGGCCCGGCGAGAAGCGCAGCCTCAAGCTCGAACTCAAGGTTCTGGCCGATGTCGGCCTGCTCGGCATGCCGAACGCAGGCAAGTCGACGCTGATCAGCGCGATTTCGAACGCCCGCCCGCGCATCGCGGACTATCCCTTCACCACGCTGCACCCGAACCTGGGCGTCGTGCGCGTGGGCCCGGAGCAGAGCTTCGTGGTGGCAGACCTTCCCGGCCTGATCGAAGGCGCTTCCGAGGGCGCAGGCCTGGGCCATCTCTTCCTGCGGCACCTGCAGCGCACGCGCCTGCTGCTGCATGTGATCGACATGGCGCCGTTCGACGACAACGTCGACCCGGTGGCACAGGCCAAGGCCATCGTCGGCGAGCTCAAGAAGTACGACGCCGCACTCTACGAAAAGCCGCGCTGGCTCGTGCTCAACAAGCTCGACATGGTGCCGGCCGAAGAACGCGCAGCGCGCGTCAAGGACTTCGTGAAGCGCCTGCGCTTCAAGGGGCCGGTGTTCGAAATCTCGGCGCTCACGCGCGAAGGCTGCGAACATCTGGTGCAGGCCATCTATCAGCAGGTCAAGGCGCAGCAGGTGGCCGAGCATGCGCCGGTGGTCGTCGACCCGCGCTTCACGCCGCTGCCTCCCGAGGGCGCTTAGCGGCACCGCAGCATTGCCCGTGATGCTGCCAACGGACAGATAGACAGACAAAAGCAACCTCGCAGCATTCACCGCAAAATGACCTCGAACTCCGGATCCACAGCCTTGCGGGATGCCCGCCGTATCGTCGTCAAGGTGGGCTCCAGCCTCGTGACCAACGAGGGGCGCGGCCTCGACGAGGCAGCCATCGGCGAATGGTGCCGGCAACTGGCCGCGCTGGTGCGCGAGGGTCGCGAGGTCGTCATGGTGTCGAGCGGAGCGATCGCCGAAGGCATGAAGCGTCTCGGCTGGCGAACCCGGCCGCACGAGGTCCATGAACTGCAGGCCGCCGCGGCTGTGGGGCAGATGGGCCTGGCCCAGATGTACGAAACCAAGCTGCGCGAAAACGAGATAGGCAGTGCGCAGGTGCTGCTGACCCATGCCGACCTGGCCGATCGCGAGCGCTACCTCAATGCCCGTTCGACGCTGGTCACGCTGCTCAAGCTGGGCGTGGTGCCGGTCATCAACGAGAACGACACCGTCGTCAACGACGAGATCAAGTTCGGCGACAACGACACGCTCGGCGCGCTCGTGGCGAACCTCGTCGAGGCCGACGCACTGGTCATCCTCACAGACCAGAAGGGCCTGTACACGGCCGACCCGCGCAAGGACGTCGACGCGAAGTTCGTGCACGAAGCCGCCGCCGGCGACCCGGCGCTCGAGGCCATGGCGGGCGGCGCCGGCTCCAGCATCGGCCGCGGCGGAATGATCACCAAGATTCTTGCGGCCAAGCGCGCGGCCGGCTCGGGCGCCTCCACCGTCATCGCCTGGGGGCGCGAGTCCGATGCTCTGCTGCGCCTGGCGCGAGGCGAGTCCATCGGTACGCTACTGGTGGCGCAGACAGCCAAGCACCAGGCCCGCAAGCGCTGGATGGCCGATCACCTGCAACTGCGCGGCGCCGTCGTTGTCGACGCGGGCGCTGCCGCCAAGGTGCGGGCCGAAGGCAAGAGCCTGCTGCCGATCGGCATGACCAGCGTCTCGGGCGAGTTCTCGCGCGGCGACGTGATTGCGGTGCGCGACGTCGATGGCGTCGAACTGGCCCGGGGCCTGGCCAACTATTCGAGCGTGGAAGCGCGCCTGCTGTGCCGCAAGCCCTCGAGCGAATTCGAGCGCCTGCTGGGCTATGTCGCGGAACCGGAGATGGTCCATCGCGACAACATGGTGCTGATGCCCAACTGATGAAAACAACAACGGGGCGCAAGGCCCCGTTGATGGATTGACTACTGCACTTCCCGTATCGGGTTGCGTATGTTCTGGACCATTTCCCCGATCGAGGCGCGCGGCGCATTGCCGCGGCACAGGGCCTGGCGCGACAGCGCCCGGGTGTAGCTCGAATTCAGGTCGTTCAGGCGCTTCCACTCGGGCTTGGCGACGTCTTGCCAGGCGCCGTTGTTGTAGCGCGCATAGCTCTTCATTTCCGCGGTCGAGCAGCGCACGCCTTCATAGAAGGCATTGACGGCGCCGCCATTGCGGTTGTGCGCCACCACCACGTAGCGCACGATGCCGTCGCCCGTGATCGCGATCGTGTTCGGGTCGATGCCGAACTTCAAGCTCATGTACGGCGGCATTTCGATCGGCAGCAGGCGGCTTTCGCTGAAGGCCGGCGGTGGGGGCGTTGCGGTTTCCTCCCACTCCTTGTCCGTCTCGTAGCGCTTGGGCGGCAGCGGCATGCCCCCCTGGGCCCAGTCGGGATTGTCCGTGTCGTGCGGTCCCGAGGCGCATCCCGCAAGGATGCCGAAGCAGGCCAGAAGAAGGACGCGTTCAGCGTTGCGTCGGAAGGAACGGCGCTTTGTTGTCGTGGACAGGAGGTTCATCGCTCGCAGAAGGAATGTCGGGATGCGGATCGAAACTGCCGCCGGGCGGCAGGTCCAGTCCGGGAGGCGCCCCGGCGTCCAGCGAATGGCGCTCGAATTCTCGGGCGCGCACGTTGCTGCGCAGGAAGCGGTTGCGGAAATCCTGCCGTGGCAGGTAGCGAGCAAGCTCGGTCAGCGCCATCTCATAGACGCCGCGCTTGAACTCGACGACCACGTCGAGCGGCACCCAGTAGTCATGCCAGCGCCAGGCGTCGAATTCGGGATGGTCGGTGGCACGCAGGTTGAGATCCCAGTCGTGGCCGGTGAGTTGCAGCAAATACCAGATTTGTTTCTGGCCCTTGTAGTGGCCCCGTGCGTCACGGCGGATGAACCGATCCGGCACCTCGTAGCGCAACCAGTCGCGGGTACGGGCCACGATGCGCACGTGCTCCGGATGGAGCCCCACTTCCTCGTGCAGTTCCCGGAACATGGCTTGCTCGGGACTTTCGCCGCGGTCGATGCCGCCTTGCGGAAACTGCCAGGAATGCGTGCGTATGCGTTTGCCCCAGAAAACCTGGTTTCTCTGGTTGAGCAGGATGATGCCGACGTTGGGCCTGAAGCCGTCCCGGTCGAGCATAATCAAACCCCAATTTTTGAACTGAGTCGATTATGCATGCCGGGTTGCCGTCGGCAAGCTGCCGATGCCAGGCTCTCAGGGTCTCTCCGGGGGAGCAGTCCCCCACTTCCAAACTTCGAATCCAGCGAATCCATCACCGCAATCCCGATGAAAGCTTCCCGATTTTTTGTCTCCACCCTCAAGGAAGCGCCCGCTGACGCCGAGGTCGCGAGCCACCGGCTCATGATGCGCGCCGGCATGATCAAGAAGCTCGGCACGGGCATCTACACCTACATGCCCATGGGACTGCGCGTGATCCGCAAGGTCGAAGCCATCGTGCGCGAGGAGATGAACCGCGCCGGCGCCGTCGAGATGACGATGCCCGTGGTGCAGCCTGCCGAGTTCTGGCAGGAGACCGGCCGCTTCGAGAAGATGGGCCCCGAGCTGCTGCGCATCAAGGACCGGCACGACCGCGACTTCGTGATCCAGCCGACCAGCGAAGAGGTGGTGACGGACATCGCGCGCCAGGAAATCCGCAGCTACAAGCAGCTGCCGAAGAATTTCTACCAGATCCAGACCAAGTTCCGCGACGAGCGCCGCCCGCGCTTCGGCCTGATGCGCGGGCGCGAATTCATCATGAAGGACGCCTACAGCTTCGACCGCGACCTCGACGCGGCCAAGGCCAGCTACCAGGTCATGGCGCAGGCCTACCGCAACATCTTCGACCGCTTCGGCCTGCGCTATCGCGCCGTGGCGGCCGACAGCGGCGCCATCGGCGGGGACCTGAGCGAAGAGTTCCAGGTGATCGCCGCCACGGGCGAGGACGCCATCGTCTACTGCCCCGACAGCAATTACGCCGCCAACATGGAAAAGGCCGAGGCCCTGGCCCCGGCCGGCCCGCGCCCTGCCGCCGCCAAGGCGCTCGAGAAGACGCCCACTCCGGGCAAGGCCACCTGCGAAGACGTTGCAGTGCTGCTCGGCGTGCCGCTGTCGACCACGGTCAAGTCGCTCGTGCTGGCCACCGACATTGTCGACGACGCAGGCAACCCCAAGGGCTCGCAGGTCTGGCTGCTGCTGCTGCGCGGCGACCACGAGATGAACGAGATCAAGGTCGGCAAGCTGCCAGGCCTGGACAAGGGCTTTCGCTTCGCGACCCTGGCCGAGATCGACGAGCACTTCGGCTGCAAGCCAGGCTACCTTGGCCCGCTGAACCTCAAGAAGCCCGTCAGGATGGTGGCCGACCGCGAGGTGGCCGTGATGGCCGACTGGATCACGGGCGCCAACGAGATCGACTTCCACATGACCGGCGTCAACTGGGGCCGCGACCTGCCCGAGCCCGACCTGGTCGCCGACCTGCGCAACGTGATCGCCGGCGACGCCTCGCCCGACGGCAAGGGCGTGCTGGCCATCGAGCGCGGCATCGAGGTCGGCCACGTGTTCGTGCTCGGCACCAAGTACAGCAAGGACATGAACGCCACCTACCTCGACGAAGGTGGCAAGCCGCAGTTCCTCGAGATGGGCTGCTACGGCATCGGCATCACGCGCCTGCCGGCGGCGGCCATCGAACAGAACCACGACGAGCGCGGCATCATCTGGCCCGACGCGCTGGCACCGTTCACGGTGGTGGTCTGCCCGATCGGCATGGACCGCAGCCCTGAGGTCAAGGTGGCCGCCGAAGCGCTGTATGAGCAACTGCTCGCTGCCGGCGTCGACGTGTTGCTCGACGACCGCGGCGAGCGCCCCGGCGCGATGTTCGCCGACTGGGAGCTCATCGGCGTGCCGCACCGCGTAGTGATCTCGGACCGCGGTCTGAAGGAAGGCCAGCTCGAATACCAGCACCGCCGTGACACGGCGGCCACCAAGGTACCTGCGGCCGGCATTGCGGAGTTCATCACCGGCAAGCTCGCGAAATGAGCGTGGAGGGCGGCCTCTCGCGACGCCAGTGCCTGGGCGGCGCCGTGACGGCAAGCGCCCTCGCCATGCTGTCGCTGCCACAGACCGCCCTGGCCGGTGCGCAGATCGAGGAGCCGCTGATCGACTCGGTGCGCACCGCGCTCAGCTCGGCCATCCACAACAAGGCACCGCCGGTGCCCCAGTTCGCGAACACCGAGGCCCGGCTCGCCTACCTGCGCTGGTTGGGCGAGATGAGCGAGCGGCTGCGCAAGAAGGTTGCCGACGCGCCATCGCGCATCGAATTCCTGCAGACCGCCTGGTACGAAGCCAAGCGCTCGGGGCTCGACGTGAGCCTGGTGCTCGGGCTCGTCCAGGTCGAGAGCAATTTCCGCAAGTTCGCGGTGTCGAGCGCCGGTGCGCGTGGCTACATGCAGGTCATGCCGTTCTGGACGCGCGTGATCGGCGACGCCGACCCGGCCAAGCTGTTTCACATGCAGACCAACCTGCGCTTCGGCTGCGTCATTCTTCGCCACTACCTCGACCGCGAGAACGGCGACCTGTACATGACGCTGGGTCGCTACAACGGCAGCCGCGGCAAGTCGCCGTACCCGAACGCGGTATTTGCCAACCAGCGGCTCTGGGTGTTCAACGACAGGGAGCGCGAGCGCGAGAAGGACCCCGCCTCCGCAGGCTGAGCCTCCGTCAGCCGGCCGGCGCCTTGGCAGTGGCCGAGCCCTTCGTGACCATCACCTGGTCAATGCGGTAGCTGTCCACGTCCATCACCTCGAAGGTGTAGCCGCCCCAGGTCACGCTGTCGGTGCGCTTGGGTACGCGGCGCAGCATCACCATCAGGAAGCCGGCCAGCGTCTCGTACTCCTCCGAGTGAGGCAGTTCGTCGATGTGCAGTGCGCGCTGCACGTCCTGGATGGGCGTGATGCCATCGATCAGCCACGAGTTCTCGTCGCGCTGCACGATCTGCTCCTCGTCGGGCATGGAGACGAGGTCGCCCATCACCGTGCTCATCACGTCGTTGAGCGTGATCACGCCCACCACGAGGCTGTATTCGTTGACGATGATCGCGAAGTCCTCGTGCGCCTGCTGGAACTGTTCGAGCACCTCGGTGAGCGACAGGCGATCGGGAATCACCAGCGCCTTGTGCAGCGGCAGGCCCTGGTCGAAGGCCAGCGGCTGGCCGCTCAGCACACGCTGGAACATGTCCTTGGCATCGACGTAGCCGAGCACGTGGTCGATGTCGCCGTCGCACACCGGATACGCCGAGTAGGGCTCGGCCACGATGCGCGCACGCAGCACCGTCTCGGGGTCGTCGTGCAGGAACCAGGCGATGCTGTCGCGCGCCGTCATCACGCTGCTGACCAGGCGCGTCTCCAGTTCGAACACGTTGGCGATCACCTGTTGCTCGCGCACCGCGAGCACGCCGGCCCGTGCGCCGGCCTCGGTCATCGCGAGGATGTCGGCCGAGGTGATCTTGTCGTCGCGCGCCATCGGCATGCCGAGCACTTTGAAAAGCAGGTCGGTGCAGCGCGTGAAGAACCACACCAGAGGCTTGAAGGTGGTGATCAGCACCTGCATCGGCCCGACCATGCGCACCGCCAACTGCTCGGGGTTGCTCATGCCCAGCCGCTTGGGGAACAGGTCGGCGAACACCAGGAACACCGCGATGATGATGACGAACGAGCACAGGAAGGCCGCGTTGGCGGAGGCCTCGACGCTCAGCCATTTCTCGAAGAACACCGCGAAGTAGGGGCTGAGCGAGCCCTCGCCGACCACGCCGCCGAGGATCGCCACCGCGTTCAGGCCGATCTGCACCACGGTGAAGTAGTGGCCGGGTTGCTCCTGCACGCGCAGCACCTTCTCGGCCCGGGGGTCGCCCTCGTCGGCCATCTGGCGCAGGCGCAGGCGGCGCGAGGCGGCCAGGGTGATTTCGGCAAGTGAGAAGAACGCGCTCATCGCGATCAGCATGGCGATGATGAGCAGGCTTTGGGTCAGGGTCATGGTGGCACGTCGAAGACGGCCACCATGGTGCCATGACTCGACACCCGAAAAGTGCTCAGACCCCGCCCTGCGGATGCGTGGGGTCGACCCAGAGTACCGATTCGGGCTTTTCGACGGGTTCGATGTCGAGGTTGACCGCCACCGCTTCGCCATCGCTGCGGCACAGCACGCATTCGAGCGTCTCGGTCGCGCTGGCGTTGATCTCCTGGTGCGGCACGTAGGGCGGCACGTAGATGAAGTCGCCCGGTCCGGCCTCGGCCGTGAACTCGAGCTTTTCCCCCCAGCGCATGCGGGCCCGGCCGCGCACGACGTAGATCACCGATTCGAGATGCCCATGGTGATGGGCGCCGGTCTTGGCGTCGGCGTGGATGGTCACGGTGCCGGCCCAGAGCTTCTGCGCGCCCACGCGGGCGAAGTTGATGGCCGCTGCCCGGTTCATGCCGGGCGTCTGGGCGGTGTTGGCGTCGAGCTGGTTGGCCGCGATCACGCGCACGCCATCGTGCTTCCAGGCCGACTCGCCTTCTTCATGCGAATGGCCGTGATCCGCGTGATCGTGGCTCATTGCGGGTCCCGTGGAATCAGGCTGCGCCGCCGCCGATGACCTGCTGCAGTTCGCCTGATTCGTACATCTCCATCATGATGTCCGAGCCGCCGACGAACTCGCCCTTCACGTAGAGCTGCGGAATCGTGGGCCAGTTGCTGTATTCCTTGATGCCCTGGCGGATGCCGTCGTCTTCGAGCACGTTGACGGTCTTGAGCGTTCGGGTGTCGACGCCGACCGCCTTCAGGATCTGGATCGCGCGGCCCGAGAAGCCGCACATCGGGAAGCTGGCGTTGCCCTTCATGAAGAGCACGAGGTCGTTGGTTTTGACGAGGTCGTCGATGCGTTGCTGGGCGTCGGACATGGGGACTCCTGAAAAGTGGGCTGGGGGGATTATTTCACCGTGCGCCAGATTCCGCCGGAGCAGCGCTGGATGCCGGCGAGGTCGTCGCGGCTTTGCACTTCGGCGAAACCGCGCGCGGCGAGCAGTTGACGCACGGCCGCAGCCTGGTCGTGGCCGTGTTCGAGCAGCAGCCAGCCGCCTTCGGCGAGGTGGCCGGGAGCGTTCTGCACGATCTGGCGGATGTCGTCGAGGCCGTCGGCGCCCGCGACCAATGCGGAAACGGGTTCGTGGCGCAGGGCGGGCAGGTGCGGGTCGCCGGCGGCGATGTACGGCGGGTTGCTCGCGATCACCGTGTAGCCGCTGCTGGCGCCGTCGAGCCAGTTCGCTTCGGTGAAGCACACCGGCAGGCCGAGGCGCTGCGCGTTGGCCTGGGCGACCGCCAATGCGTCGGCGCTGGCGTCGACCGCGTCGACTTGTGCATCGCGGCGGGCATGTTGCAGGGCCAGTGCGATCGCACCGCTGCCCGTGCCGAGATCAAGCACGCGCGGGGCGACACGGCCTTCGAGGCACTGCAGCGCCCATTCGACCAGCGTCTCGGTGTCGGGCCGCGGCACCAGCACGCGTGGATCGACGTGCAGGGCGAGGCCGTGGAACTCCTTCTCGCCGAGCAGATACGCGATCGGCTCGCCCGCGAGGCGGTGCGACAACTGCGCGCAGAGCGCGGCCCACGCCGCGTCGGGCATCGCATCGGTGTCGTGCGCCAGCAGCCAGGCGCGGTCATGCGGCGCCCGGCCCAGCGCGTGCAGCAGCAGCAACTGCGCGTCGAGCCGCTCCACGCCCAGCGCGACGGCCGCGGCCAGTGCCTGCGCCACGGTGGACGGCTTCGGGTCGTCGGCGGTCATCACGCTGGCAGGCTCGATTCCAGCTCGGCCAGCTGTTCGGCCTCACGCGCGGCGCGCAGCGCGTCGAGCACGTCGCCAAGGTCGCCTTCCATGATCGCGAGCAGCTTGTAGAGCGTGAGGTTGATGCGGTGGTCGGTGAGCCGGCCCTGCGGAAAGTTGTAGGTGCGGATGCGGTCCGAGCGGTCGCCGCTGCCGATCAGGCCCTTGCGCATGGCCGCGTCCTTGGCCGCTCGCTCGCTGCGGTCCTTCTCCTGG
Source organism: Variovorax sp. Varisp85 (assembly GCF_047304045.1). Classification (NCBI taxonomy): domain Bacteria; kingdom Pseudomonadati; phylum Pseudomonadota; class Betaproteobacteria; order Burkholderiales; family Comamonadaceae; genus Variovorax; species Variovorax sp. Varisp85. The sequence goes on along the minus strand of NZ_JBGLYN010000041.1, from coordinate 45,335 downwards.
ATGCGCGCCGACAGCACCTGCAGCGCCTTCGCCTTGTTGCGGTGCTGGCTGCGGTCGTCCTGGCACTCGGCCACGATGCCGGTCGGGATGTGCGTGATGCGCACGGCCGAGTCGGTCTTGTTGATGTGCTGTCCGCCCGCGCCGCTTGCGCGGTAGGTGTCGATGCGCAGGTCGGCCGGGTTGATCTGCACGGCCACGGTTTCGTCGGGCTCGGCCAGCACGGCGACCGTGCAGGCGCTGGTGTGGATGCGGCCTTGTGTTTCGGTCGCCGGCACGCGCTGAACGCGGTGGCCGCCCGACTCGAAGCGCAGGTGGCCGAACACCTCGTCGCCGACGATGCGGATCACCACTTCCTTGTAGCCGCCGAGCTCGCTTTCGCTCTCGCTCACCACCTCGCAGCGCCAGCCGGCGCGCTCGCAGTAGCGCGTGTACATGCGCAGCAGGTCGCCCGCGAACAGGGCCGATTCGTCGCCGCCGGTACCGGCGCGGATTTCGAGGAAGGCGTTGCGCGCGTCGTCGGGGTCCTTCGGCAGCAGCAGGCGCTGCAGTTCTTCTTCGAGCTGCACCAGCTCGGCTTCGGCGCCCGCGATTTCTTCCTTTGCCATCTCGGCCATGTCGGGGTCGTCGAGCATCTCCCTGGCACCGGCGATGTCGGCCTCGCGCTGCCTGTAGCGCTCGTAGCGGCCGGCGATCTGCGTGACTTCGGCATGCTCGCGCGAGATGGTGCGGTACTGCGCCATGTCGCTCATGATGTCTTCGCGCGAGAGCAGGAAGTCGAGCTCGCCGAGGCGTTGGGCGTAGCGTTCGAGTTGGTGGCGCAGAAAGGATTTCACGGAGGAACGGGACTCGAAAAATATGGAGGTGCTGCCGCAAAAGGGCAGCGCGCATGAAGACCGCGGCCGATCGGGCCTGGCGACGACGAGCGTCGCTAACGCTCTTTGCGCAGGAACAGGCGCGAGATGGCCTGCGCCGTCTGCTCGCGCGAGGCAGCATCGCCCGCGTGCAGTTCGGCCATGGCGCCGTGCATGATCTTCTGCGTGAGCCCGCGCGACATGGCCTCGAGCACGGCATCGACCGATTCGCCCCTGGCCAGCAGCTTGCGTGCGCGCGCCATCTCGGCGGCACGCCATTCGTCGGCCTGCGCATTGAGCTGCTGGATCAGCGGCACGGTGCCGCGCTGGCCCAGCCAGTGCATGAAGCTCTGCACGCCGGCGTCGATGATGACTTCGGCCTGCGCGACAGCCGCCTGGCGGTTGGCCTGGCCCTGTTGCACGACCTGTGCGAGGTCGTCGACGGTGTAGAGGTAGATGTCCTCGAGCGCCTTCACTTCGGGCTCGATGTCGCGCGGCACGGCCAGGTCGACCATGAACATCGGGCGGTGCTTGCGTGCCTTGAGCGCGCGCTCCACGGCGCCCAGGCCGATGATCGGCAGCGTGCTCGCCGTGCAGCTCACGATGATGTCGAACTCGGCGAGTCGCGCCGGCAGGTCGGCCAGGCGCATCGCTTCGGCGCCGAAGCGCGAAGCCAGTTTTTCGCCGCGCTCGAGCGTGCGGTTGGCAATGGCGATCGACCTGGGTTCCTTGGCTGCGAAGTGCGTGGCCGCGAGGTCGATCATCTCGCCCGCGCCGACGAACAGCACGCGCGTTTGATGAAGGTCTTCGAAGAGCTGGCCAGCGAGCCGGACCGCCGCGGCGGCCATGCTGATGGAGTGCGCGCCGATCTCGGTGGCGGTGCGGACTTCCTTCGCCACCGCGAAAGAGCGCTGGAACAGCTGGTTCAGCGTGCTGCCGAGCGCGCCGGCGGTTTCGGCCGCGCGCACGGCATCTTTCATCTGGCCGAGGATCTGAGCTTCGCCGAGCACCATCGAGTCGAGCCCGCTGGCCACGCGGAAGGCATGGCGGGCGGCTTCGTCGTCCTGAAGCGTGTAGGCGTGCGATCGCAGCAGGGCCGGGGCCACGCCGCCGCTTTGCGCCAGCCAGCCGAAGGTGTGGTCGAGTGCGGCCTGTTCCGAGGCGCAATAGATCTCGGTGCGATTGCAGGTGGAGATGATCGCGGCCTCGACCTGGGGGTGGCGGCCGGAGGCAAAGGAACTGCGCAGGCTCTGCAGCGTGGGGGCGATTTGGTCGAGCGCGAACGCGAAACGACCGCGCAGGTCGAGCGGCGCGGTCGTGTGGTTCAAGCCGAGAGCCCAGACTGACATGGCCGTGATTATAAAATCAGCAGCCGCATGAGCCTTGCGGAGGGACAAATGGCTTTCCCTATGACAGCCATATCCTTCGCCGCATGTCCCGGCGCACGCGCAATTCCCTCCGATGGACCTGCTGGCCCTCCTCGATCACCTGTTCAATTTCGTCGCTCCGGCGGCCTTCCTGGCCCTGGTGCTGGCTCTTGCCGGCCGGTTCCTGGGCGGCGGGCGCGCCGGCGTCCCGCGCTGGTGGGTGCAGTGGGCGCTGACCTTTGCCGTGGGTGTCGGCGTGTCGGTGATCGGCCTCGTGGTGTTCGGGCGCGACGGGATGATGGCGACCTACGCTGCGCTTGTGGTGGCCTGCGGCACCGTCCAGTGGCTGGCGATGCGCGGCTGGCGCCGATAGGGCCGATCGACTCCGGGCTGCGGCGGCGGGCCCCCCCGCCCCCCCGCCCCCCCCCGGCACAGGGACGCCTGCCCGGGGACGGGGAGGAGGGCGTGGCGGGTGCCCGCGCCCCCCCCCCCGGCTCGGAGGGCGCCATCATGAAGGTGGTCGGCGTCGCCATCGGCAACGCGGCTTTCCTGAGCTCGTCGAGGATCACGAACAGCAGGTCGCTGCGCACGCCGCCCGCGAGCCGGGGGCTCGCCACATAGGCGATCGCCTGGAAGATCAGCAGCCCGTTCTCGATACCCTCGAGCGTGAGCGACGGCGCCGGCGTTTCCAGCACGCCTTCGTGCCCCCTGCAGGCCGCGAGGATCAGATCGCGCACGCGCTGCGCGTCGGTGGTCAGCGGCATCGGCAGGCGGATCAGCACGCGGCCCTCGGCATTGGCCAGCGTCATGTTGCGAACCGTCTTGGTGATGAACTCCGAGTTCGGCACGATGAGTGTCGAACGGTCGCCAAGCTGGATCTCGGTGGCGCGCACGTTGATGCGCCGCACGTCGCCCTCGGCCGTGCCCAGTACCACCCAGTCGCCCACCTTCACCGGCTGCTCCGCCAGCAGGATCAGCCCGGAGATGAAGTTCTGCACGATCGCCTGCAGCCCGAAGCCGATGCCCACCGACAGCGCGCTCGCCACCCACGCGATGCGCTCGATGCCGATGCCCAGCGCCGACAGGGAGAACGCAATCACCATGATGCCGCCCACGTAGCCCAGCAGCGTGGTGATCGAGTTCTGCATGCCCGGCTCGAACTGCGTGTTCGGCAGGTAGCTGCGCGTGAGCCAGCGCTTGAAGATGCGCAGGACGATGAAGCCCAACACCGCCACCGCCACCGCGCTCAGGATCGCGCCCGGCACCAGTTGGAATTCGCCTACCTTCACGCCGGTGCCGAGCTTGCCGCTGCGCTGGAACACTTCGCTCGGAGATGTGCCCAGCGGCGCGGCCAGCGCGATCAGCATGTAGACGAACAGCGCCACGCGGCTGATGCCCGACAGCACCGTGGCCGCCTGGTCCAGCGTCTGCGGTGCGAGGCTGAAGCTCTTCTGCAGCTTCTGGCCGAAGGTGCTGCGCGAGGCTACGCTGGCCATGAACACGTCGTCGGCGAACTTGAACAGCACGTAGAAGGCAGCGGCCACGATGCCGCTCCAGGTCAGCTGCGAGGCCAGGAAGCTGCCCAGCGCCACGTAGCCCAGCGCCACCAGCACCCAGATGGCGATCATCAGCATGCCGATCAGCGCCACCAGCAGGCCGACCCACATCGGCCGCTCGGGCAGGCCGGCCTCGGGCGCATCGGCGCGCAGCGCCTTGAGCCGGTAGATCACCGTGCCCACCAGGGCCGTCAGCACCAGCGCCGTCAGCACATGCGTGGTCACCACGGCGGCGAAGCTGGCGTCGATCAGCGCATTGATCTCGGCCGGCGTCCAGGCCAGTGCCGCCACCAGCGCCACCAGCCAGGGCAGCGCGGCAAGCCGGCTGGCCGTGGCGTCGGGGATCGGCGGCAGCCGCCATGAGGGGCGCGAAGTGGCCAGCAGCGCGCGGCCCAGGCCGATGACGAAGGCCATGAAGGTCAGCGCCTGCGCCGCCGATTGCAGCGCCTTGCGCGCCTGCGGGTCCCAGGTGGCGTAGGTCTTGAGCACTTCCACGAAGCCGTGCGCGGCTACCGCCACCAGCAGCACGTGGCTCGCGACGATGGCGATCACCAGCAACGAGCGGCGCAGCCTGCCGGCCGGCAGCACCCGCATGGAGAGCCGCGCCAGCAGGTGCTCGGCACCCCAGACGCCCAGGAAGGCCAACAGCAGCGCGCCTATCAGCGCGGCGATCACCGCCGTGCGCGATGCGGGTGCCAGCGCCTGTTCGATGCCGTTGCCGAGGGCCGTGCCCATGGCCTGCAGCCGTGCCAGGTCGTCGGGCCAGGCCTCCTGCAGGTCGTTCCAGAAGGCCTCGGTGAGCGGCGAGGCCGCGCGCTCGGTGAGCTGGGCCTCGAACAGTGCGCGCCGCTGCGTGACCAGGTCGGCGCCGCGCTGGCGCACGTCGATGGACAGAAGCTTCGCAAGCCGGATGTCGGCGTCGAGCGCGTTGCGCTCCTTCGTCAGCTGCGCGCGCTGGCGCGTGATGCCGGGGTCTTCGGTGCTGCCGGCAGCGGGCGGGTTGCCGAGCTCGCCCAGGCGTGCGTTGAGGTCTGCGAGGTCGCCGGTGCGCGCGGCGACGAATTTGTCCGCCTGCGCGCCGATGTCGTTGATCTGCCCGATCTGCTTGCGCGGGTCGTCCTCGGCGTCGCCGCCCTTGCCCGGGTCGGCGGTGAGCTTGTTGAATTGCGCCCGCAGTTCAGCCACGGTGGGCGCGGGGGCTGCCGCGGCGGCGGTGTTGGCGCTGTTGTTGGGATTGCCGGTGCCGGCGTTCATGCTGGCATCGGGCTGCGCGAACGCGCCGCACACCGACAGGGCCAGCAGGATGGCGAGGCCGAAGCCCGCCAGGCGAGAGGTCCGATTCATGGCCGCATCATAGAAGCGGCCATGAGGTAAGAGCCTGTAAGAAACGTGCGCCTCAGCCGGTCGGGCTGAACAGGTCGACCCGGTCAGTGATGATGCCATCGGTACCCAGGCCGATCAGCCGCTGCGCCGCCCATTCGTCGTTCACCGTGTAGCTCAGCGCGCGCATGCCGGCGCCGTGCACCTGCGCGACTACTGCGGCGTCCCACAGCGCGTGATTGCAGACGATGGCCACGCAACCCAACTGTTGCGCGGCTTCGAGCCAGCCGTTCCACAGCGTGTCGAGCAGCAGACCGCGCGGCAGCTCTGGCTGCACCGCTTGCGCGCCTTTCAGCGATTCGACCTGGAAGGACGTGAGCAGCGGCGGTACGGCCGCGCCTTGCCACAGGCGCGCAGCCTCACGCGCCACCACCTCGCCGGTTTCGCGCTCGACGCCCGGCGTCGGCTTGATCTCGATGTTCAGCAGGTGGCCGTTCGCCAGGCAGTAGCGCGCGAGGTTCTCCAGCGTGGGCAGCGGTTCGCCCGCATGGGCGCGTGAGTGCCAGCTGCCCGCATCGAGCTGCGCCAGTGCGCTCCAGGGCTGGGCGCCGCCGGTGCCGTGGCCGCTGGTGGTGCGGTCCAGTGTGGCGTCGTGCATCAGGAAGGGCACGCCGTCGGCGCTGAGCTTGGCGTCGCACTCGAACATGCGGTAGCCGTATGCCGCGCCGAGCCGGAACGCGGCAAGAGTGTTCTCGGGAGCCAGCTTGCCGGCGCCGCGGTGAGCGACCCAGCGGGGGTAGGGCCAGGAATTCATGATCATTTCCTGAGTTGGCTTTCGGCTTCTTCGTGGGACACCGCGGAACCGGCTTTGCCGGGCCGCTGGTGTCGCCCCCGGTAGGGGGTAGGAGAAGCGACACGAAGTGCGCGAAGCCTGGGGGCGAGCATTAGTCCGCGCGCTTGCCGGAGCCGGCGTCGAACCAGTGCAGCTTGTCTTCGCGTGCGGCGATCTTCACCGTGTCGCCTGCCACCGGCGGATGGTCGCCTTCGTCAGTGCGCATGATGATCTGCTCATCGCCGATGCGGCCGTACACCAGGCGCTCGGCGCCCAGCAGCTCGACCTGCTCGACCTGCACCGTCCAGCCGCTCTCGTCGAGCTTCAGGTGTTCGGGGCGGATGCCCAGGATCTGGCCGGGCCGCACGCCCGGCGCATGCTTGAGCAGGTTCATCGGCGGCGAGCCGATGAAGCTCGCCACGAAGGTGGTCGCCGGACGCGAGTACACCTCTTCGGGCGTCGCGAACTGGTCCATCACGCCGCCGTTCATCACGATGATGCGCTGCGCCAGCGTCATCGCCTCGACCTGGTCGTGCGTGACGAACAGCGAGGTGATGCCGAGTTCGCGGTGCAGCTTCTGGATTTCGAGGCGCGTCTGCGCGCGCAGCTTGGCGTCGAGGTTCGACAGCGGTTCGTCGAACAGAAAAACCTGCGGCTGGCGCACGATGGCGCGGCCCATGGCCACGCGCTGGCGCTGGCCGCCGGAGAGTTCGCGCGGCTTGCGCTCCAGCAGGTGGCCGAGTTCGAGGATCTTCGCGGCCTTGTCGACGCGCACCTTGATCTCATCGACCGGTACCTTGGCGATCTTCAGGCCGTAGGCCATGTTCGCGAACACGCTCATGTGCGGGTACAGCGCGTAGTTCTGGAACACCATGGCGATGTCGCGCTCGGAGGGTTCGAGCTGGTTCACCACCTTGCCGCCGATGGCGATCTCGCCGGCCGAGATTTCCTCCAGGCCGGCCACCATGCGCAGCAGCGTGGACTTGCCGCATCCCGAGGGGCCGACGATCACGATGAATTCATGGTTGGCGATCTCGGCGCTCACGCCGTGGATGACCTGGTTGGCTTTCGGCCCGTGGCCGTAGCGCTTGATGACGTTGCGTAGGGAAAGTGCAGCCATGTTCTTCTCGATTTCGGCCTCGACCACGAGGCGCTGTTATTTCCAAAACCACCGCGGAACCGGCTTTGCCGGGCCGCTGGTGGTGCCCCCGGTAGGGGGGAAGGCGTAGCGACACGAAGTGCGCGAAGCCTGGGGGCGAGCCTATTTCTCTGTATCAACAAGGCCCTTGACGAACCACTTTTGCATCAGCACAACCACCAGCGCGGGCGGCAGCATGGCGAGGATGGCGGTGGCCATCACGACGTTCCATTCGTTCTGGCCGTCACCGCCGGCGATGAGCCGCTTGATACCGACCACGATCGGGTACATGTCCTCGTTGGTGACCGCCAGCAGCGGCCACAGGTACTGGTTCCAGCCGTAGATGAACTGGATCACGAAGAGCGCGGCAATGCTGGTCTTCGACAGTGGCAGCAGCACGTCGAAGAAGAAGCGCATCGGGCTCGCGCCATCCATTCGCGATGCCTCGGTGAGTTCCTCGGGCACGGTCAGGAAGAATTGGCGGAACAGGAAGGTGGCCGTGGCCGACGCGATCAGCGGCACCGTGAGGCCCGCGTAGCTGTTCAGCATGCTCAGGTCCGACAGCACCTTGTAGGTGGGCAGGATGCGCACTTCCACCGGCAGCATCAGTGTCACGAAGATCGCCCAGAAGCAGATCTTCTTGAAGGGGAAGCGGAAGTAGACGATGGCGAAGGCTGACAGCAGCGAGATGGCGATCTTGCCGATGGCGATGACCAGTGCCGTCACCAGGCTGACCCACATCATGTGGGCCACCGGGGCGTTGGAGCCTGCGCTGCTCGCGCGGCCGAAGAGCGCGCCCTTGTAGCTGTCGAGCATGTTCGAGCCCGGCAGCAGCGGCATCGGCCGCTGCACGATTTCCTGTGCGGTGTGGGTGGACGCCACGAAGGCGAGGTAGATGGGGAAGGCGACGATCAGGACGCCGAGGATCATCACCACGTGGGCCAGGACGCCCTGAGTGCTTCTTCTTTCAACCATGTCAGTACTGCACCTTTTTCTCGACGTAGCGGAATTGCACGATGGTGAGCGCGATCACGATCACCATCAGCACGACCGACTGCGCGGCCGAGCCACCCAGGTCCAGCGCCTTGAAGCCGTCGTGATAGACCTTGTAGACGAGGATTTCCGTGTCCTTGCCCGGACCGCCTTCGGTGGCCGCGTGAACGATGGCGAAGGTGTCGAAGAACGCGTAGACCACGTTCATCACCAGCAGGAAGAAGGTGGTGGGAGACAGCAGCGGGAACTGCACCGTCCAGAAGCGGCGCCATGGGCGCGCGCCGTCGATGGCCGCCGCCTCGATCAGCGACTTGGGAATGGACTGCAGGCCAGCCAGGAAGAACAGGAAGTTGTACGAGATCTGCTTCCACACCGCGGCCATCACGATCAGCGTCATCGCGTGCTTTGAATTGAGCAGGTGGTTCCAGTCGATGCCGATCTTGCCGAGCGCATAGGCGACCACGCCCAGCGAAGGGGAGAACATGAAGACCCAGAGCACGGCTGCCACGGCGGGCGCCACGGCGTAGGGCAGGATCAGCATGGTCTTGTAGAACATGCCCCCGCTCACGATGCGATCGGCAAAGACGGCCAGCGTCAGCGACAGGCTCAGGCCGATGGTGGCCACCAGCACCGAGAAGACGGCGGTGGTCTTGAACGACTCGCCATAGGCCGGGTCGTGGAACAGGTCCTTGAAGTTCTGCAGCCCGACGAAGTCGACGGATGTGCCGAATGCGTCCTGCTGCTGCATCGATTGCAGGATGGCTTGTGCCGCCGGCCAGAAGAAAAACACGAGGATCACCGCCATCTGCGGTGCCAGCAGCAGCCAGGGCAACCAGCCCGAGCGAAAGAAAACGCGTTTTTCCATGAACCCTCTACATAAAAAATCCCGCCCGGCCCGCTCTTGCGCAAGCGCGGACGGGGGCGGGCGATGTTAGCCGGACACGCGAGGGGTCCGGTTGTCGATCGTCAGCTCTTGTTGGCCTTCTGGAAGCGTTCCAGCTGCTCGTTGCCGCGGGTCACGATGGCGTCGAGGGCTTCCTTGGCGGTTTTCTTGCCGTTCCAGACCTGTTCGAGCTCTTCGTCCTCGATGGCGCGGATCTGCACGTAGTTGCCCAGGCGGATGCCGCGGCTCTTGTCGGTGACCTTGCGGATCATCTGTGTCACGGCCACGTCGGTGCCGGGGTTCTGCTTGTAGAAGCCCGAGTCCTCGGTGAGCTTGTACGAGGCCATGGTCACGGGCAGGTAGCCCGTGCGCTTGTGGCTGGCGGACTGCACTTCAGGCGTCGAGATGAAGCTGAAGAACTTGGCCACGCCCTTGTACTCGGCCGGTTTCTTGCCCGACATGACCCACAGGCTGGCGCCGCCGATCACGGTGTTCTGCGGTGCGCCCGGCACGTCCGGGTAGTAGGGCAGGGGCGCCAGGCCGTAGGCGAACTTGGCGTTCTTCGCCACGTTGCCATAGAAGCCCGAGGACGTGTTGATCATGGCGCACTCGCCCGAGACGAACGAGGCTTCAGGCACGTTGCCGCGGCCCTTGTAGATGAACAGGCCCTGCTTGGCCATGCTGGCCAGGTTCTCGATGTGGCGCTGGTGCAGCGGCGAGTTCACCTTCAGGCGCGCGTCCAGGCCCTGCAGGCCGTTGGACTTGCTCGCGAACTCCACGTTGTGCCAGGCCGAGAAGCTCTCGACCTGCGTCCAGTTCTGCCAGGCCGTGGTGAACGGGCACTTGTGGCCGCTGGCCTTGAGCTTGGCGGCGGCGGCGACCACTTCGGGCCAGGTCGACGGCGCCTTGTCGGTGGGCAGGCCGGCGGCCTTGAAGGCGTCCTTGTTGAAATAGAAGATGGTGGTCGAGCTGTTGAAGGGGAAGCTCAGCATCTGGCCATTGGGGGCGGTGTAGTAGCCGGCCACGGCGGGGATGTAGGCGGCCGGGTCGAACTTCTCGCCCGCGTCCTTCATGACCTGGCCGACCGGCACGATCGCGCCCTTGCTGGCCATCATGGTGGCGGTGCCCACTTCGAAAACCTGCAGGATGTGCGGTGCGTTGCCGGCGCGGAAGGCCGCGATGGACGCCGTCATCGATTCGTCGTACGTGCCCTTGAAGGTCGGCACGACCTTGTATTCCTTCTGGCTCTCGTTGAACTGCTTGGCCAGGTCGTTGACCCATTCGTTGTTGACGGCGGTCATCGAGTGCCACCACTGGATCTCGGTCTGGGCCTGCGCCACGTTGAACAGCGTGGTGGCGGCCAACGCCGATGCCAGCGCGAGCGTCTTGAATCGCATGAAGACTCCTGAAGGGGAAAATGGAAAGCGCGGATGCTAGGGCATGTGCATGACACAGCCGCGTCACATTGGCGCACGGAGCGCTGCTTTCTTCCAATCAGGGAAACCCCTTTGGCCTCATGCCCGGCGCGGGCGACAACCCTGCATGCTGCGCTGCACCATGCTAGCATCGCCCTCCCTTTTTCTGGCCTAGCTTGTCGCCATGGCCGGGGCTTCCGCGAGACCGCCATGAGCAGCAAAACCTCCCTCGACAAAAGCAGGATCAAGTTCCTCTTGCTCGAAGGCATCCACCCCTCGGCCGTGGAGGTGCTGCGCGCCGCCGGCTACACCAACATCGAGTCGCTGCCGGGCGCACTGCCCGACGCCGAACTCAAGGCCAAGATCGCCGATGTCCACTTCCTGGGCATCCGTTCGCGCACCCAGCTGACGGCCGAGGTGTTCGCAGCCGCCCACAAGCTGGTGGCCGCCGGGTGCTTCTGCATCGGCACCAACCAGGTCGACCTCGAGGCGGCGCGCGAGCACGGCGTGGCCGTTTTCAATGCCCCTTACTCCAATACCCGCTCGGTGGCCGAGCTGGTGCTGGCCGAAGCCATCCTGCTGCTGCGCGGAGTGCCCGAAAAGAGCGCGGTGGCGCACCGCGGCGGCTGGCTCAAGTCGGCCGACAACGCGTTCGAGATCCGCGGCAAGACGCTGGGCATCGTGGGCTACGGCTCGATCGGCGCGCAGCTGTCGGTGCTGGCCGAGGCGCTGGGCATGCATGTGGCCTTCTTCGACGTGGTCACCAAGCTGCCGCTGGGCAATGCGCGCCAAGTGCGCGAGCTGCACCAGCTGCTGGCGCAGAGCGACATCGTGACGCTGCACGTGCCCGAGACCCAGGCCACGCAGTGGATGATCGGCGCGGCCGAGATCGCCGCGATGAAGCCGGGCGCCATCCTGCTGAACGCCTCGCGCGGCACGGTGGTCGAGATCGAGCCGCTGGCCGAGGCCCTGCAGAGCAAGAAGCTGCTGGGCGCCGCCATCGACGTGTTTCCGGTGGAGCCGCGCACCAACAAGGACGAGTTCCTGTCGCCGCTGCGGGGCCTGGACAACGTGATCCTGACGCCGCACATCGGCGGATCGACGATGGAGGCCCAGGCCAACATCGGGCTGGAAGTGGCCGAGAAGCTGGTCAAGTACAGCGACAACGGCACCTCGACTTCTTCGGTCAACTTTCCGGAGGTGGCGCTGCCGGCGCACCCGGGCAAGCACCGCCTGCTGCACGTCCACCGCAACGTGCCGGGCGTGCTGTCCGAGATCAACAAGATCTTCTCGGACAACAACATCAACATCTCCTCGCAGTTCCTGCAGACGAACGAGAAGATCGGCTACGTGGTGATGGACATCGACGCGGCTTCTTCCGACCTGGCGCTGGAGAAGCTGGCGAAGGTGAGCGGGACGATCCGCAGCCGCGTGCTGTTCTGATTTGGGTTTCCCCGGGTACGGCGCTGGGTGCTGTGCCCCTTTCCTTGGAGCCCGCTCCCGGTTTTGCTCCCTCTCCCTCCAGAGGAGGGTTGGGGTGAGGGCAGCGGCATCAAAGCCACGACAGGCGTCCGGTATGCGGTACGGCCCAGCCCGCGCGACGCCCCTGGCACAAGGACAACGCCGGGACCCCAAGGCAAGACCCCAAGCCCTGCCTTAAAATCATCCCCCCGGCTACATGGGCGCGCAGCGCCTGGCCAAGGGCCCCACCCGATGAATGCTCCGACCGCGTTGAATACGCTGTTGTCACAGGCCGCAGAGCCCGTACGACTGCGCGAGATCCCGTACAACTACACCAGCTTCTCCGACCGAGAGATCGTGATTCGCCTGCTGGGCGAGCGCGGCTGGGAACTGCTCCAGACCCTGCGCGCCGAGCGCCGCACCGGCCGATCGGCGCGCATGCTCTACGAAGTGCTCGGCGACATCTGGGTCGTCCAGCGCAACCCTTACCTCGTCGACGACCTGCTCGACAACCCGCGCCGCCGCGGCCAGCTGGTCGATGCCCTGCGGCACCGCCTGGCCGAGGTGCAGAAGCGCCGCACCCCCGACAGCGACCTGCCGCGCGACCAGCTCGTGGGCGAACTCACCGGCCTCGTGGGCGAGGCGGTGGCCGCGTTCGACACCAAGTTCCGCGAGGTCGCCGCCCTGCGCCGCAAGGCCACGCGCGCGCTGCGCAGGCTCACGGCCAAGGACAACATCAAGTTCGACGGCCTGTCGCGCGTCTCGCACGTGACCGACGCCACCGACTGGCGCGTGGAGTACCCGTTCGTGGTGCTGTGCCCCGACACCGAGGCCGAGATGGCGCTGCTGGTGAAGGGCTGCATCGAGCTGGGCCTGACCATCATCCCGCGCGGCGGCGGCACCGGCTACACCGGCGGCGCCATCCCGCTGACATGGAAGAGCGTGGTCATCAACACCGAGAAGCTCGAGGCGATGACCGAGGTCGAACACGTCTCGCTGCCCGGCCTCGAAGCCCAAGTGCCCACCATCTGGACCGAAGCCGGTGTGGTCACCCAGCGGGTGGCCGATGCGGCCGAGCGCGCGGGCTTCGTGTTCGCCGTCGATCCGACCTCGGCCGAGGCCTCGTGCGTCGGTGGCAACGTCGCCATGAACGCCGGCGGCAAGAAGGCCGTGCTCTGGGGCACCGCGCTCGACAACCTCGCCTCGTGGCGCATGGTGACGCCGCAGGCCGAATGGCTCGAAGTCACTCGCATCGGCCACAACCTCGGCAAGATCCATGACGCCGAGAGCGCCGTGTTCGAGCTGCAGTACTACGCGGCCGACGGCAAGACGAAGCTGCGCACCGAGCGCCTCGACATTCCGGGGCGCACCTTCCGCAAGGAGGGCCTCGGCAAGGACGTGACCGACAAGTTCCTCTCGGGCCTGCCGGGCATCCAGAAGGAGGGCTGCGACGGCCTCATCACCAGCTGCCGCTGGGTGGTGCACAAGATGCCCGCGCACACGCGCACCGTGTGCCTGGAGTTCTTTGGCAATGCCAAGGACGCCGTGCCCAGCATCGTCGAGATCAAGGACTTCATGTTCGCCGAGCAGAAGCGCTCGGGCGTGCTGCTGGCCGGCCTCGAACACCTGGACGACCGCTACCTGAAGGCCGTGGGCTACGCCACTAAGTCGAAGAAGCACGGCGGCCTGCCGAAGATGGTGCTGTTCGGCGACATCGCCGGCGACGACGCCGATGACGTGGCCCGCGTCACCTCGGAAGTGGTGCGCATCGCCAACTCGCGCAGCGGCGAAGGCTTCATCGCCATCAGCCCCGAGGCGCGCAAGAAGTTCTGGCTCGACCGCAAGCGCACGGCCGCCATCAGCAAGCACACCAACGCCTTCAAGATCAACGAGGACGTGGTGATCCCGCTGCCGCGCATGGCCGAGTACAGCGACGGCATCGAGCGCATCAACATCGAGCTGTCGCTGCAGAACAAGCTCGCGCTCACCGACGCGCTCGAAGCCTTCCTGCTGCGCGGCAACCTGCCGCTGGGCAAGACCGACGACGCGCATGAAATCCCGGCGGCCGAGCTGCTCGAAGACCGTGTGGCGCAGGCCGTCGCGCTGGTGCAGGGCGTGCGCGCGCTCTGGGCCGAATGGCTGCGCGACGTCGACACGCTGTTCCCGCAGCTGCAGGACCACACCCTGCGCGCCAGCTGGAAGACCCAGCTGCGCCAGCCGCTGCAGGAAATCTTCAGCGGCGTGGAGTTCGCCCCCATCGTTGCCGAATGCGCGGCCATCCACAAGCAGGTGCTCAAGGGCCGCGTGTGGGTCGCGCTGCACATGCACGCGGGCGACGGCAACGTGCACACCAACATCCCCGTCAACAGCGACAACTACGACATGCTGCAGACCGCGCATGCCGCGGTGGTGCGCATCATGGCTCTGGCACGCAGCCTCGACGGCGTGATCTCGGGCGAGCACGGTATCGGCATCACCAAGCTCGAATTCCTGAGCGACGAGGAGCTGCGTCCGTTTACCGAGTACAAGGCCAAAGTCGACCCCGAAGGCCGCTTCAACAAGGGCAAGCTGCTGCGTGCGCCGGCAGGCCAGGCTCAGACGCTGCACGCCGACCTGACCAACGCCTACACGCCGAGCTTCGGCCTCATGGGGCACGAGTCGTTGATCATGCAGCAGAGCGACATCGGCGCCATTGCCGACAGCGTGAAGGACTGCCTGCGCTGCGGCAAGTGCAAGCCGGTGTGCGCCACGCACGTGCCGCGCGCCAACCTGCTCTACAGCCCGCGCAACAAGATCCTCGCGACCTCGCTGCTGGTGGAGGCCTTCCTCTACGAAGAGCAGACGCGGCGCGGCATCAGCATCAAGCACTGGGAGGAGTTCGAGGACGTGGCCGACCACTGCACCGTGTGCCACAAGTGCCTCACGCCGTGCCCGGTGAAGATCGATTTCGGCGACGTGTCGATGAACATGCGCAACCTGCTGCGCAAGATGGGGCAGAAGAGCTTCCGCCCAGGCAACGCGGCCGCGATGTTCTTCCTCAACGCGACCAATCCGCAGACCATCAAGGCGGTGCGCGCGGGCATGGTGGGCGTGGGCTTCAAGGCGCAGCGCCTGGCCAACGACCTGCTGCGCGGCCTCGCGAAGAAGCAGACCTCGGCGCCGCCGGCCACGCTCGGCCCGGCACCGGTCAAGGAGCAGGTGATCCACTTTATCAACAAGAAGATGCCGGGCAACCTGCCGAAGAAGACGGCGCGCGCGCTGCTCGACATCGAGGATGCGGACTACGTGCCGATCATCCGCAACCCGAAGGCGACCACGTCGGAAACCGAGGCGGTTTTCTACTTTCCGGGGTGCGGGTCGGAGCGCCTGTTCTCGCAGGTCGGCCTTGCCACGCAGGCGATGCTGTGGCACGCGGGCGTGCAGACGGTGCTGCCGCCGGGCTACCTGTGCTGCGGCTATCCGCAGCGCGGCAGCGGCCAGTACGACAAGGCGGAGAAGATGATCACGGACAACCGCGTGCTTTTCCACCGCGTGGCCAACACGCTCAACTACCTCGACATCAAGACGGTGGTGGTGAGCTGCGGCACCTGCTACGACCAGCTGCAGGGCTACCAGTTCGACAAGATCTTCCCGGGCTGCCGCATCATCGACATCCACGAGTACCTGCTGGAGAAGGGCATCACGCTGGCCGATGCCGGCGGTGGCGGCTATCTTTATCACGACCCGTGCCATTCGCCGATGAAGCAGCAGGACCCGATGAAGACCGTGAAGGCGCTGGTCGGCGACAACGTGCTCAAGAACGACCGCTGCTGCGGCGAGTCGGGCACGCTGGGCGTGTCGCGGCCCGACATCTCGACGCAGATCCGCTTCCGCAAGGAAGAAGAGCTGAAAAAGGGCGAGGCCGCGCTGCGCGACAGCGGCAAGGTCGGCGCGAAGGACAACGTGAAGATCCTCACCAGCTGCCCGAGCTGCCTGCAAGGCCTCTCGCGCTACGGCAACGACCTGAACAACGGACTGCTCGAGGCCGACTACATCGTGGTCGAGATGGCCAACAAGCTCCTCGGCAAGGACTGGATGCCCGAATACGTGGCCGCGGCCAACCAGGGCGGGATCGAGCGGGTGCTGGTATGACGGCGCAAGGCTGCCCGCTCTGCGAAGGCCCTGGCGGACGCGTCGTGTTCGAGGGTGCGAAGCTGCGCGTCGTCCACGCGGAAGAGGCAGGTTTCCCGGCCTTCTATCGCGTGATCTGGCGCGCGCATGCGCCGGAGTTCTCGGATCTCGACGCCGCCGGCCGCGCGCTGTGCATGGACGCGGTGGTGGCGGTGGAGCAGTGCCTGCGCGAGCACCTGCATCCCGCCAAGGTGAACATCGCCGCGCTCGGCAACATGGTGCCGCACCTGCATTGGCACGTGATTGCGCGTTTCGCCGACGACAGCCATTTCCCGGGCTCGGTATGGGCACCCGTGCAGCGCGCACGGAATACCGCGCACGAGGCGCATGTCGCCGCGCGCCTGCCGGCCGTCGAGGCTGCGATGATCGAACGCCTGGGTACAAGGAGCTTCTGATGGCAGGCTTGAAACAGGGCGCACCGACGCCGCAGTCGATCACCGTGCATGGCCAGTCGCGCGTGCTCGAAGTGGGCTTCTCGGATGGCACGACCTTCCGCATTCCCTTCGAGCTGATGCGCATCTACTCGCCGTCGGCCGAAGTGCAGGGCCACGGCCCGGGCCAGGAAATCCTGCAGACGGGCAAGCGCGACGTCGAACTCGTCGACCTCCAAGCGGTCGGCAACTACGCCGTGCAGCCGACCTTCAGCGACGGCCACAGCACCGGCATCTACTCGTGGGACCTGCTCTACGAACTGGGCGCGAAGCAGGCCGAGCTGTGGGCTGCCTACGAGCGCCGGCTGGCCGAAGCGGGCGTCGAGCGCGACACGCCGATGCTCGACAAGGGCGGCCACGCCTGCGGCAGCCACTGAGCCGCGAATCTGCGCGGTGCTCTCGAAAAGATAGCCCTGCGTCCAGGAAGGACGGGCGGAAAAAGCAACAAATGTCCGCCGTACGCGCGGGGTCGTCGGCTTGATGTGAGGGCTTCCGGCCTAACATCGGTTGCATGAGTACCACACACTTCGGCTTCGAAACGGTCGACGAAAGCGAGAAGGCACGCCGCGTGCGCGGCGTCTTCGATTCGGTCGCCTCGCGCTACGACGTCATGAACGACCTGATGTCGGCCGGCCTGCACCGCGCCTGGAAGGCATACACCGTGATGGTCGCGAACGTGGGCGAGGGCTCGCGCGTGCTCGACATCGCGGGCGGCACCGGCGACCTCGCGCTCGCCTTCGCGAAGAAGGTCGGCGCCACCGGCCAGGTGGTCCACACCGACATCAACGAAGCCATGCTGCGCACCGGCCGCGACCGTCTGCTCGACGCCGGCGTGTCGCTGCCCACCATGGTCTGCGACGCCGAGAAGCTGCCCTTTCCCGACGACCACTTCGACGTGGTGACGGTGGCCTTCGGCCTGCGCAACATGACGCACAAGGACATCGCGCTCAAGGAAATGAACCGCGTGCTCAAGCCTCGCGGCAAGCTGCTCGTGCTCGAGTTCTCGAAGGTCGCGAAGCCGCTCGCCAAGGCCTACGACTGGTACTCCTTCAACGTGCTGCCACGCCTGGGCAAGCTGGTGGCCGGCGACGACGCGAGCTATCGCTACCTCGCCGAATCGATCCGGATGCATCCCTCGCAAGAGGAGCTCAAGACCCTCATGAAAGAGGGCGGTTTCGGACATGTGGACTATCACAACATGACTGGGGGAATCGCCGCCCTCCATGTTGGAATCAAGTGTTGATGACGCGAATCTTTCGCTCAGAGGAGACGACATGAAGAGTTTGGGTTCTTTGTTTTTGGCAGCTGCATTGGTGCTGGTCAGTGTCCAGGCCGAGGCTGCGCGCATGGGCGGCGGCAAGTCGTTCGGACGCCAGTCGTCCAACGTGACGCAGCGCCAGGCCACGCCTCCCGCAGCGCCGGGCGCACCCACGCAGCAGAACGCGACCAATGCGGCGGCGGCGAAGCCCGCAACGCCCGCACCCGCGGCGGCCGCGCCGAAGCGTCCGTGGGGCGCCATGCTCGGCGGCCTGGCCGCCGGCCTGGGCCTCGCATGGCTCGCGCATTCGCTCGGCCTCGGCGCCGGCTTCGGCAACATCCTGCTGATCGGCCTGCTCGTGCTTGCCGCGGTGGTGGTGTGGCGCATGATCAAGTCGCGCTCGCAGCCTGCCGGCAACGGCCAGGGCGGCTTCGCCTTCCAGGGTGCGGGCGCCAGCCCGAGCAATGCCAGCGCGCCGGCGCAATACAGCCCGGCCAACGTGGGCAACGACGCATCGGCACGTCCATGGGAGCGCAATGCCGCCGCCTTCGACGCCACCCCGTCGAACGACGCGCCGCACGGCAGCAGCCTCTCGGCAGCGGGTGCCGCGGCCGGTGGCAGCATGATCGGCTCGGCGCTCGGCGGTTCGCAGTCCTGGGGCATCCCCGCGGGCTTCGACGTCGACGGCTTCCTCGGCGCCGCGAAGCGCAACTTCGTGACACTGCAGGATGCCTGGGACCGCGCCGACGTCTCGATGCTGCGTTCGATGATGACCGACGGCATGGTCGACGAGATCCGTACCCAGCTGGCCGACCGCGCCAGCCACACGGGCGGCGCCTCGAACAAGACCGAAGTCGTGATGCTCGACGCCAAGCTGCTCGGCATCGAGGAACTGCCCGACGCCTACATGGCCAGCGTGGAGTTCTCCGGCATGATCCGCGAAGACGCCTCGGCCGGCCCGGGTCCGTTCCGCGAAGTGTGGAACATGACGAAGCCGACCAGCGGCAACAGCGGCTGGCTCGTGGCTGGGGTGCAGGCACTGCAGTAAATAAAGGCTCGCCCCCCAAGGCTTCGCGCACTTCGTGTCGCTTCTCCTGCCCCCTGCCGGGGGCAACACCAGCAGCCCGGCAAAGCCGGTTCCGCGGTGTTTCTGGAAAAGGGCATGTGGTCCATGGGTCGCGGGGCGCTACAGTGACGGGATAATGGGGACATGGCCACACCATCGTCCCCATTTTCTTTTCTCGGCGACCTTTTCAATCGCATCGGCGAGCGTCTGCAGCCCCCGGACTGGGCGGTCCACGAGATCCAGCATCGCGCGGTCCTGTTCCTGAACCACGTGCTGCAGCAGGAGCCCGAGGCTCAGCAGCGGCTGCTGCGCCAGCAGGGGCGGGTGGTGCGTTTCCAGTGGCGCTTCGTGACGATGGAACTGGTGGCCACGCCGGCCGGCCTGCTCGACCTGGCACCTGAGGGCTCGGTGCCTGAACTGACGCTCACCGTCATCGACGAATCCCCCTTCGACATCGCCCGCGCCACGCTGCGGGGCGACAAGCCGGCCGTGCAGATCATCGGCGACGTGCAGCTGGCGGCCGAGGTCAACTGGCTGGTCGATCACGTGCGCTGGGACGTCGAGGACGACCTGGCCCGCCTGATCGGCGACGTGCCCGCTCACACGCTCGGCAACGGCGTGCGGCGCGTCGTGGGCGCGCTGCGCCAGTTCGTCGGCGATCGCTCGGCCAAGGCTGGCGGCTCGGCGAGCGCGGCCGAATGAGGCGCTTCTACCGCGGCCTGTTCATCGTCTGGGTCGCACTGCGCTACGGCCTCGACGAGCTCGTGCTCACGAGCTTCCAGAAGCCCTGGCTGCGCGTGGTGGCGCGCGTCGTCTCGTTCGGGCGCAACCTCGACGCGCCGCGCGGCCAGCGCCTGCGCGAGGCGCTCGAGCGGCTCGGCCCCATCTTCGTGAAGTTCGGCCAGGTGCTGTCGACCCGGCGCGACCTGCTGCCGCCCGACATCGCCGACGAACTGGCCTTCCTGCAGGACCGCGTGCCGCCGTTCCCGTCGGCGGTGGCCATCGCCACCATCGAGCGCGCGTTCCGCCGGCCGGTGGGCGACGTGTTCGTGCAGTTCGATGAAACGCCCATCGCCAGCGCGTCGATCGCGCAGGTGCACTTCGCGACCATCCGCACCAACCAGGGCGAGTTGCGTGAAGTGGCGGTGAAGGTGCTGCGTCCCAATATGCGCGGCGTGATCGAGAAAGACCTGGCGCTGATGGCCATGATGGCCGGCTGGATCGAGAACCTCTCGGCCGACGGCAAGCGCCTGAAGCCGCGCGAGGTGGTCGGCGAGTTCGACAAGTACCTGCACGACGAGCTCGACCTGGTGCGCGAGGCGGCCAACGCCGCCCAGCTGCGCCGCAACATGGCCGAACTCGACCTGGTGCTGATCCCCGAGATGTTCTGGGACTTCTGCCATCCGGAAGTCATCGTGATGGAGCGCATGAAGGGCGTGCCCATTGCGCAGATGGACCGCCTGCGCGCGGCCGGCGTCGACATTCCCAAGCTGGCGCGCGACGGCGTCACCATCTTCTTCACGCAGGTGTTCCGCGACGGCTTCTTCCATGCCGACATGCATCCCGGCAACATCCAGGTGAGCCTGGCGCCCGAGACCTTCGGGCGCTACATCTCGCTGGACTTCGGGATCATCGGCACGCTGACCGAGTCGGACAAGGAATACCTGGCGCAGAACTTCGTGGCCTTCTTCCGGCGCGACTACAAGCGCGTGGCCGAGCTGCACCTCGAGAGCGGCTGGGTGCCGGTGGGCACCCGCATCGACGAGCTGGAGGCGGCGATCCGCACCGTCTGCGAGCCGTACTTCGACCGGCCGCTGAAGGAAATCTCGCTGGGCATGGTGCTGATGCGCCTGTTCCAGACCTCGCGCCGCTTCCACGTCGAGATCCAGCCGCAGCTGGTGCTGCTGCAGAAGACGCTGCTCAACATCGAGGGCCTGGGCCGCAACATCGATCCCGAGCTCGACCTCTGGGCCACGGCCAAGCCCTTTCTCGAGAAATGGATGGTCGACCAGATCGGCCCCAAAAAGCTGTTCCAGCAGCTCAAGGCCGAGGCGCCGCGGTACGCCAAGCTGCTGCCCCAATTGCCGCGCCTGCTGCACGATTTCCTCGAAAATCGGCCGGTCGACAACCGCCGCGAGCTGCTCGAACTGCTGGCCGAGCAGAAACGCACCAACCGTTTGCTGCAGACGATCGTCTACGGTGGCATAGGTTTTGTATTGGGGTTGCTCGCCATGCAATTGCTGGTGCGCGTGCGTCTGTTCTAGAGGAGTTTCTGCCGTGTTGCTGACGCTGGTCATCGTCTATCTGCTGGTCACCATCGCGATCGGTCTTTATGCCGCCAAGCGGGTGAAGAACACCACCGACTTCGCCATCGCCGGGCGGCACCTGCCGCTCTACATGATCGTCACGACCACCTTCGCGACCTGGTTCGGCTCCGAAACGGTGCTCGGCATTCCGGCCAAGTTCATCGAGGGCGGGCTCAACGGCGTGATCGAGGACCCGTTCGGCGCGGGCACCTGCCTGATCCTGGTGGGCCTGTTCTTCGCGGGCAAGCTCTACCGCATGACGCTGTTGACCATCAGCGACTACTACCGCGAGCGCTACGGCCGCGGCGTCGAGGTGGCCTGCTCGCTCATCATCATGCTGAGCTACCTGGGCTGGGTGTCGGCGCAGGTCACGGCGCTGGGGCTGGTGTTCAACCTGCTGTCGGGCGGCGTCATCAGCATTCCCGTGGGCATGGTGATCGGCGTGGTCTCGATCCTGGCGTACACGCTGTTCGGCGGCATGTGGTCGGTGGCCGTCACCGACTTCATCCAGATGATCATCCTGGTGGCCGGCCTTGCCGTGATCGCGATGTTCGCGGGCAACATGGCCGGCGGCGCCGACAAGGTGGTGGCCTTCGCGGTCAGCAAGGACCTCTTCAAGTTCTGGCCCGAACCCAACTGGCACGACATGGTCTTCTTCCTCGCGGCCGCCATCACCATGATGCTGGGCTCCATCCCGCAGCAGGACGTTTTCCAGCGCGTGATGTCCGCCAACAGTGCCAAGGCGGCGCAGCGCGGGCCGGTGATCGGCGGCCTGGCGTACATCCTGTTCGCCTTCGTGCCGATGTTCCTGGTGGCCAGCGCGCTGCTGATCATGCCGGAGCAGACCGCCACCCTGCTGAAGGAAGATCCGCAGAAGGTGCTGCCCACGTTGGTGCTGCAGAAGATGCCGTTCGTGATGCAGGTGCTGTTCTTCGGTGCGCTGCTGTCGGCCATCAAGTCGACCGCCTCGGCCACGCTGCTGGCGCCCAGCGTCACCTTCACCGAGAACATCTGGCGCCAGTTCCGCCCCGCCGGCACCGACCGCCAGAACCTCATGACGATGCGCATCACGGTCTTGCTGTTCAGCGCCGCGGTGCTTGCCTACGCCATCCGCATGCAGGGCACGCCAATCTACGAACTGGTGTCGGGCGCCTACCAGGTGCCGCTGGTCGGCGCCTTCGTGCCACTGGTGTGCGGCCTGTACTGGCGCCGCGCCACCACCCAGGGCGCCATCGCCTCGATCGTCCTGGGCATCGGCATATGGCTGCTGTTCCTGTGGATGCCCTGGGGCAGTGCGTTTCCGGCCCAGCTGGCAGGCGTGCTGTGCTCGTTCGCGGGCATGGTGGTCGGATCGCTGCTGCCGCAATGGTTGGCGAACACTCACACGCCGCACCGGCCTTTGACGACGGAACCGGCCTGAAGCAGGGGGCAGCCCTATAATCGAGGGCTTTGCGAGCGGCAGCTGCGCCGCTCATTTGACCTCATTTCCCATGCCCATCTACGCCTACAAGTGCAGTGCCTGCGGCTTTGCCAAAGACGCTTTGCAGAAGATGTCCGACGCGCCCCTCACGGTGTGTCCGGCGTGCGGCGCGAGTGCGTTCGAAAAACAGGTCACGGCCGCCGGCTTCCAGCTCAAGGGCTCGGGCTGGTACGTGACCGATTTCCGTGAGGGCGGCGGCAAGAAGTCCGAGCCGTCCACGGCGCCCGCGTCCAGCGACGGCGGCAAGTCCGCCGAGTCTTCCTCTTCCACAACCGTCGCCGCGCCGAGCCCCGCTCCGGCGCCCGCCGCACCGGCCCCCGCGCCGGCCGCGGCCAGCGGCGACTGATCGATCCCGACCGCCATGCTCGCCCTGCGCAAATGGTTGCTGTCCGGCCTGCTGGTCATCGTGCCGCTGGTCATCACGCTCGGCGTGCTGAACTGGATCATCGGCACGCTCGACCAGACGCTGTGGCTGCTGCCCGCGCAGTGGCAGACCTGGCTCAGCGACCACAAGGTGCGGGGCCTGGGCGTGCTGCTCACGCTGGCCATCCTGCTGGTGGTGGGCGCCACGGCCAGCAACTTCGTCGGCAAGCGCCTGCTCGGGTGGGGCGACGCCGTGGTGCGCCGCATTCCGGTGGTGCGCTCGATCTACTCCAGCGTCAAGCAGGTGTCGGATACGCTGTTCTCCGAGAACGGCAATGCCTTCCGCACGGCGGTGTTAGTGCAGTGGCCGCGCGAGGGCGTGTGGACCATCGCCTTCGTGACCGGCGCGCCCGGCAACGAAGTCGCCGAGCACCTTGGCGAGGGGGAATTCCTCAGCGTCTACGTGCCGACCACGCCCAACCCGACGGGCGGCTACTTCGTGATGCTCAAGCGCAGCGACTGCATCGAACTGAAGATGAGCGTGGACGAAGCGCTCAAGTACATCGTCTCGATGGGGGTGGTCGTTCCAGGCGGCCCCGCCACGGTGGCGGTGAAGTCTTCCAACTCATAAAAACGAACGCGCCCACAAGGCGCCGGAATGGATTCCTATGGCCATGCGTACTCACTATTGCGGTCTCGTGACCGAAGCCCTGCTGGGCCAGACCGTCACCCTGTGCGGCTGGGTCAACCGCCGCCGCGACCACGGCGGCGTGATCTTCATCGACGTGCGCGACCGCGAAGGCTATGTGCAGGTGGTGTGCGACCCCGACCGCGCCTCGACCTTCGCCGTCGCCGAGAACCTGCGCAACGAGTTCTGCGTGCAGATCACAGGCCTCGTGCGCGCACGCCCCGAAGGCACGACCAACGACCAGCTCAAGAGCGGCAAGATCGAAGTGCTGTGCCATGAGCTCAAGGTGCTGAACCCCTCGGTCACGCCCCCCTTCCTGCTGGACGACGACAACCTGTCGGAAACCACCCGCCTCACGCACCGCGTGCTCGACCTGCGCCGTCCGGCCATGCAGCGCAACATGATGCTGCGCTACAAGGTGACGATGGAAACGCGCAAGTTCCTCGATGCCAACGGCTTCATCGACATCGAGACGCCGATGCTCGGCAAGTCCACGCCCGAAGGCGCGCGCGACTACCTCGTGCCCAGCCGCGTGCACGACGGCAGCTTCTTCGCGTTGCCGCAGTCGCCCCAGCTGTTCAAGCAGCTCTTGATGGTGGCCGGCTATGACCGCTACTACCAGATCGTGAAGTGCTTCCGCGACGAAGACCTGCGCGCCGACCGCCAGCCCGAATTCACGCAGATCGACATCGAGACCTCATTCCTCGCCGAAGAAGAAATCCGCGAGATGTTCGAAGGCATGATCCGCAACGTGTTCCGCAATGCCGCGGGCATCGACCTGCCGGTATTCCCGACCATGACGTACGGCGACGCGATGTTCAAGTACGGTTCGGACAAGCCCGACCTGCGCGTGAAGCTCGAGTTCACCGAGCTCACCGAACTGATGAAGCGCGTGGAATTCAAGGTGTTCTCGAATGCCGCCACCATGAAGGGCGGCCGCGTGGTCGCGCTGCGCGTGCCTGGCGGCGGTGCCGAAGGCGGCCTGTCGCGCGGGGAAATCGATGCGTACCAGGAGTTCGTCAAGATCTACGGTGCCAAGGGCCTGGCCTACATCAAGGTCAACGACGCGGCTGCTGGCCGCGAAGGCCTGCAGAGCCCGATCGTGAAGAACCTCGACGACAGTTCGCTGGCCGAGATCATCGCCCGCACGGGCGCGCGCAACGGCGACATCCTGTTCTTCGGTGCCGACAAGGAAAAGGTCGTCAACGACGCCATCGGCGCGCTGCGCGTGAAGATCGGCCACAGCGCCTTCGGCAAGAAGGCGGGCCTGTTCGACGACCGCTGGGCGCCGCTGTGGGTGGTCGACTTCCCGATGTTCGAGTTCGACGAGGAAGGCCAGCGCTGGAGCGCCGTGCACCATCCGTTCACCGCGCCGAAGGACGGCCATGAAGACCTCATGGACACCGCACCCGAGAAGTGCATCGCCAAGGCCTACGACATGGTGCTCAACGGCATCGAGATGGGCGGTGGCTCGGTGCGTATCCATCGCGAGGAAGTGCAGAGCAAGGTGTTCCGCGCGTTGAAGATCAGCGCCGAGGACGCGCAGCTCAAGTTCGGCTTCCTGCTCGACGCGCTGCAGTATGGCGCGCCGCCGCACGGTGGCATCGCCATCGGCCTGGACCGCCTGGTCATGCTCATGACCGGCGCCGAGTCGATCCGCGACGTGATCGCCTTCCCCAAGACCCAGCGCGCGCAAGACCTGCTGACGCAGGCGCCGAGCCCGGTCGATGAGAAGCAGTTGCGCGAGCTGCACATCAAGCTGCGCAACACGCCCCAGGCAGCCTGACACGGCCATGACGACCAGCCCCCGGCCCTGGAAGATCCCGGAGTCGGTGCTGGTCGTGATCCACACGCCGGCGCTCGATGTGCTGCTGATCCGGCGTGCGGATGCCGAGACCGACTTCTGGCAGTCGGTCACTGGCAGCAAGGACGCCGCCGACGAGCCCCTCGCACTCACCGCGGCGCGAGAGGTGGCCGAGGAAACCGGCATCTCCTGCGGCGAGGGCACCGCGCTCGCCCCGCGGCTGGCCGACTGGCAGCTGCGCAATGTCTACGAAATTTATCCACGGTGGCGCGCCCGCTACGCGCCCGGCGTGACGCACAACACCGAGCACCTGTTCGGCCTCTGCGTACCCGATCGCCTGACGCCCACGCTCGATCCGCGCGAACACACCGGCTGGAAGTGGCTGCCGTACCGCGAAGCGGCGGACGCGTGCTTTTCCCCGTCGAACGCCGAAGCCATCCTGTTGCTGCCAGAATTTGCGCGATGAACCAGCCGGCAGCAACATCAGCGCAGAACCTCCGGGTCGCGACCTACAACATCCACAAGGGTGTGCAGGGCATCGGGCCCGCGCGGCGGCTCGAGATCCACAACCTGGGCCACGCGATCGAGCAGCTCGACGCCGACATCGTCTGCCTGCAGGAGGTGCGCAAGATGAATCGGCAGGCCGCCACACGCTTCGCGCACTGGCCCGAACTGCCGCAGGCCGACTTCCTCGCGCCCGAGGGCTACACCGCGGTCTATGAGACCAATGCCGTTACGCGCCACGGCGAGCACGGCAATGCGCTGCTCACGCGCTGGCCGGTGCTGCGCACCAGCCACCAGGACATCTCCGACCACCGATTCGAGCAACGCGGGCTGCTGCACGTGGTGATCGACGTCGAGGGCCGCAGGGTGCACGCCATCGTGGTGCACCTGGGGCTCATCAGGGGCAGCCGGGTGCGGCAGGTCGCACGCCTGCGCGAGTTCATCGACCGCGAAGTGCCGCCCGACGAGGCCGTGGTGGTCGCGGGAGACTTCAACGATTGGGGTGCCCGCATGCGCTACGCCATGAACGCCATGGGACTGCGCGACACCAGCGACCTGCGTGGTGCGCGCACGCTCACTTACCCCTCGCGCCTGCCGGTGGCGCAACTCGACTTCGTCTACGGGCGCAGGCTGGAGCCGCAGGCCTGCACGGTGCCGCGCGGGCCGATCTGGGCACGCATGTCCGACCACCTGCCGCTGGTGGCTGATTTTACGCTCCTCAATTGATAGCATTGCTCCAAGAAGGGACGGGCGTTGCGGGCCCGAATCTCTGGAGCCATTCACTGGTACGATCCCCGCCATGCTGAGGAAAACCGACGTCGACCCGCGCCCCGATCGAAACGACGATGACGAGGGCACGCCCGTCTCCGTGAAGATCCGCGAGCGCATCACCGCAGCGCGCAAGCGCTTCAACGCCAACGACAACATCGCCGAGTTCATCGAGCCCGGCGAGCTGGAGACCTTGCTCGACGAGGTCGAGGTCAAGATGAAGGGCGTGCTCGAAAGCCTGGTCATCGACGTCGAGAACGACCACAACACCGACAACACCGCGCGCCGCGTCGCCAAGATGTACCTCAATGAGGTGTTCAAGGGCCGCTACGTGGCGCCGCCCTCGCTCACCGAGTTTCCCAACGCCGAGCACCTGAACGAGCTGATGATCGTCGGCCCGATCACCGTGCGCAGCGCCTGCTCGCACCACTTCTGCCCGATCATCGGCAAGCTGTGGATCGGCGTGATGCCCAACGAGCACACCAACGTGATCGGCCTGTCGAAGTACGCGCGCCTGGCCGAGTGGGTCATGGGCCGTCCGCAGATCCAGGAAGAAGCCGTGGTGCAGCTGGCCGACCTGATCCAGGAAAAGACGCAGCCCGACGGCCTTGCCCTCGTCATGGAGGCCGAGCATTTCTGCATGGCCTGGCGCGGCGTGAAGGAAATGGACAGCAAGATGATCAACTCCGTGATGCGCGGCGTGTTCCTGAAAGATCCGAGCCTGCGCCGCGAATTCCTTTCCCTCCTTCCCCGAAAGGGCTGAGCCATGCTGGTCCGACTTCTCTACGCCAGCCGCGCCGTCGACACCAGTCCCGAGGCCATCGAGGCGATCCTTGCGCAATCGCGCTCGCACAACACGACCTGCGGCATCACCGGCATCCTCTGCTATGGCGCAGGCACCTTCCTGCAGGCCATCGAAGGTGGCCGCATGGCCATCAGCGAGCTGTACGGCCACATCCAGCGCGACGGGCGCCACAAGGACGTGGTGCTGCTGCACTACGAGGAGATTTCCGAACGCCGCTTCGGCGGCTGGACGATGGGGCAGGTCAACCTGTCGAAGCTCAATGCCTCGACGCTGCTGAAGTATTCCGAGAAACCCGAGCTCAACCCGTATGCGGTCTCGGGCAAGGTTTCGCTGGCGCTGCTCGAGGAACTGATGGCCACCGCGGCCATCGTCGGCCGACACTAGAACGTGGCCCCCGCGCTCTGCCTCGCATAGATCGAGGTGCCGCTCTCCGCATTCGCCCTGATCCTGCTCGCCGGGGTCATTCATGCCAGCTGGAACATCGCCGCCAAGAAGGCGAACGGCGATGCGCGCTTCGCCTTCCAGAGCGGCGTATTCATGGCCGTCGTGTGGGCGCCGGTGGGCATCGTGCTCGGCTGGCGCGTGGTGCCGGCCTGGGGCTTGCGCGAATGGGGCTTCGTCGCGTTGAGCGGCGTGCTGCACGTCTTCTACTATGTGATCCTGCTGCGGGGCTACCGCAAGTCCGACCTTACGGTGGTCTATCCGCTGGCGCGCGGCTCGGGCCCGCTGCTGTCGTCGCTGGTCGCGATCCTGTTCCTCGGCGAGACGATCAGCCTTGTCGGCGTGGCCGGCATCTTCGGCGTGGCGCTGGGCGTGTTCCTCGTGGCGGGTGGCCCGCGCCTGTGGCACGGCAAGCATGACCCGGCGCAGCGCGAGCGTGTGCACAAAGGCATCCGCTACGGCGTGCTGACCGGCGCCTTCATCGCGGCCTACACGGTGGCCGACAGCTATGCGGTCAAGTTCCTGGCGATGTCGCCGATCCTGCTCGACTACATGAGCAACTTCGTGCGGCTCGTGCTGCTGCTGCCCGCCGCACTGCAGGACCGCGCGACCACAGCGCGCATGTGGCGCGCGCAATGGAAGTACGCGCTGCTGGTGGCGGCAATCAGCCCCGTGTCGTATGTGCTCGTGCTCTACGCGGTGCAGCAGGCGCCGATCTCGCACGTCGCGCCGGCGCGCGAGGTGTCGATGCTGTTCGCCGCGCTGGTCGGCGGCCACCTGCTGCGCGAAGGCGACCGGCTCTTGCGGCTGCTGGGCGCGCTGTTCATCGCCGCCGGCGTCGTCGCGCTCGCGATGGGCTGAGGCCATGGTGCTGTTCGGCTGCGATTTTTCCAGCGCGCCGACGGCACGCAAGCCGATCGTGGTGGCCGGCGGTGAACTCGCCGATGGCAATCGCGTCGTGCTGACTGGCCTGCAACGCTTCTCGACGCTCGAAGCATGGGGCGAATGGCTGTGCGCCACGCCCGCCTGGACCGGCGGTTTCGATTTTCCATTCAGCCTGCCGCGCGAACTCGTCGAGCATCTGGGATGGCCGGTGCAATGGGCGCCATTGATGGCCCACTACGCCAGCCTGAGCCGCGCCGAAATCCGCGAGACCTTCGCCGCATTCTGTGCGGCGCGACCCCTCGGCGGCAAGTTCGCGCACCGTGCGACCGATGGGCCCGCAGGTTCCAGCCCGTCGATGAAGTGGGTCAATCCGCCGGTGGCCTACATGCTCCACGCAGGTGTGCCGCGCCTGCTGGCCGCCGGTGCACGCATTCCCGGCCTGCACGCCGGCCCTGGCGCGGACCGCATTGCGCTGGAGGCCTATCCCGGCCTGCTGGCGCGGGAGTTGATCGGGCGCCGCAGCTACAAGAGCGACGAGCTGCCGAAGCAGACGCCCGAACGGCTCGCCGCACGCACCGACCTGCTCGTCGCGCTCGAAGCGGGCACCACGCGCCTTGGCCTGCGGCTTGGCGTCACCGCGCCGCAGCGCGCCGAACTGCTGGCCGATGCCCGCGGCGACGACATCGACGCGGTGCTGTGCCTCGTGCAGGCGGCCTGGGCCCTGCAGCGCGCGCAAAGCCCCGGGCCCGGCCATGGCCTGCCGCGAAATTTCGATCCGCTTGAAGGATGGATCGTCACCGCCTGAGCCTCGTTGTCCTACACCGCTTCGGGCTTCCGTCGGCGTTCGCGGCCGTCGGCGAAAGCCTAGATTGAAATCGGCGGGCCGTTGCGGACCGCGCATTTCATCACCCGATCAGGAAGGACAACGACATGAACAAGGACCAATTGGCAGGCCGCATGGAAGAAGCCAAGGGCAAGCTGAAGGAAGTGGCCGGCAAGGCCGTCGGCAGCGAAAAGCTCGAAGGCAAGGGCATTGCCGAACAGGCCGCCGGCAAGGTTCAGAAGACCTACGGCGACGTCAAGGAGCGGGCCAAGGACGCTATCAAGTCGGGCGCCAACAAGCTGTGACGCCCATTTCCCGTGCGCGATCGAGCGACGGACAGGAGGATTTCCATATGAACGAACACATTACCCCCATCACCATGCCGCATTCGCGCGCGTGGCTCGCCGTGCTCGTGGCCGGCGTTGCGCTGACGCTGGCCGGCTGCGACAAGTCCGACAACCGCACGGCGGGCGAGAAGCTCGACAGTGCAGTAGCCAAGACCGAGAAGGCGGCCGATACCGCGGCGGCCAAGACCGGCGAGGCCGTCAGGGATGCCAAGGCCAAGGTCGAGTCGTCCAGCACCACGGCCGAGGTGAAGGAAGGCATGGCCCGTGCCAAGGAAGCTGCCAAGGACGCCGGCGCCGCGATGAGCGCGACGATGGACGATGCCGCCATCACGGCCTCCGTATCCGCAGGCCTCGCCAAGGACCCGGACCTCAGCGCGATCAAGATCGACGTCGACACGAAGGGCGGCGCCGTGAGCCTGAAGGGACCCGCGCCCACCGCCGCCGCCAAGGCGCGCGCCGAGGAGATCGCCAAGGGCGTGCAGGGTGTGACATCGGTGAACAACCAGCTCGAAGTGAAGGGCTGATCGCCACCCTGCGCCAGGCGCAAAAAATGAAGAAGCCCGGTCTCTGCCGGGCTTTTTTTGGCGAGGGCCCTCCGGGCCCTCGGCTCGATGGTCAATGGCCGAGCCAGTCCTTCAATTCGTCGGCATGCTCTTCTTCCTCCGAGAGGATGTCCTCGAGCATGCGGCGCGTGGTCGGGTCCTTGTCGCCGATCAGGGTGATCATCTGGCGATACGCCTCCACCGCGATGCGTTCGGCGACGAGGTTGGCGCGCACCATCGATTGCAGGTCGGTCGACTCGTCGTAGGCCGCATGGCTACGGTCCAGCAGGTGGCTGGGTGCGAAGTCGGGCTCGCCGCCCAACTGCACGATGCGCTCGGCGATGCGGTCGGCGTGTGCCGACTCGGCGTTGGCATGCACGAGGAACTCGTCGGCAATGGCGGGCGAGTCCACGCCGTTGGCGGTGAAGTAATGGCGTTTGTAGCGCAGCACGCAGACCAGTTCGGTGGCGAGTGCGTCGTTCAGGAGCTTGACGACGTCGTCGCGCCAGGGGCCATAGCTGGGCGTGACGGCGCCTTCGTCGAGGCTGTTGCGCGCGGCGTCCAGGCCGCCCTGGTCCAGCACCAGGTTCTTGTGCTGAGCCGCCTTGGAGGATGAGGAAACATCGACTTTCATGGAGGGTCCTTTCGTGGGAGGCTTGTGGTCTTGCGCATCAAGGTGTTGACGAGGTCGGCCACGTCGGATGTCTTCAGTACCGCTGCAAGCACGGCCGTGGCCGACAGCAGGCGCCACGGCTTCACGAGCACCAGCACCGCGCCTGTGGCCGCGGCCGCGGCCATCAGCTTGGCCGGCTCCTTGCGCGCATAGTGTTCGAGCAGCGGGCGGGCCAGTTGGCCGACTGCATGTGCCGGATGCCGGCGCCACCAGCGTTCCACCACGCCGCGGCCCATCGAGAGCCATACGTTGTTTCGTCCCCGCCGCGGGTTTTGCGGGTGCCGCTTGCGGCGCGGCGCGGCGGCCGATGGGTCGTCGAACGCGTATTCCAGTTCGTCCTCGGGCTCGCGGTCGCGTTCCGCCCGGGGTTGTGCGTCGTCGTTCGCGGCGTCCGCATCGCCGTTCAGCTGCCGCACCAGCGCGCGGCGCGAGAGGGCCAGGCGCTGCTGCGGGGTGAGGGAGGAGCGTTCATCGCTGTTCATGGGCAGCTCCGGCGTCGCGCAAGGCCTGCAGGTCGGCACCCAGCTGCGAGCGCAGATCGTCGAAACCGTAGCTCGGAACGGACTTCGTCGCGTACCACGTACAGATGGCCGCTATCACCAGCGCCACGCCCGGCACGGCCACGAGCACCCAGTGAAAGCTGCCGTGCATCACGCCCAGCAGCACTGCGACCCCCGTCAGTCCAAGGGCCAGTGCGGCGCAGGCCGCAGCCAGCACGCCTGCGACGATGCGGGCGACGAGCCCGCGTCCCGCCTGCGCTGATTCCTGGCGCACGAGGGCGGCGTAGTTGGCAAGGTGTTCAGCGACCAGTTCCGGATGCCCGAGCACCGTGGAGAAAATCGGATGAAGCATGGTGCCGGGATGGGTGGAGCGAAAAAGGTCGGCGGATCAGTAGTCGTCCCGGCTGCGGCGGCTGGCCAGCACGATGAGCGCCGTGATGGCAGCGCCGGCGGCCGCGGCCAGAAGCACCGAGCGCACCGGCTGGTCGGAGATGTAGCGGCCCGTGACGTCGGCAGCCTGTTCGAGTCGGCGCTGCGCACGTGCGCTGGTGGTGGACGCGGCGTCCAGCCCGCGCTGAACGGCCTGCTGCACGCGGGCAGCCAACTGCTCGACAGCGGGTTCGGCATCGCGTTGCAGGTCGCGGACCTTTTCGCCCGCCGCATTCACCGCGTTCTGTGCATAGGCGCGGGTCGTTTCGACCGCTTCGCGCGCGGTCTGGCGGGCGTCGTCGGCGAGTTGCGAGGGAGTCTTGGTCGTCGTGTTCATGTGAAAGTCCTTTCCGGAAAAATGAGATGCGCAAGCCTGTTGATCGTAACGACGCTACTTGCGTCGTAGCAAGCCGGCAAGGAAGCTCGCAATCGCGAGGATCGCGAAGATCACGAAAAGGATCTTGGCAATGCCGACCGCGCTGGCGGCGATGCCACCGAACCCGAACAGGGCCGCGATCAACGCGATGACCAGAAACACCACGGCGTAATGCAACATGCGGAACTCCTTCGAGGCTGCCCTCGTTGTGTTGTAAGCGGCGCATGCCGGACTCCCGCAGAGGAAGTACCGGATGGCACAGGTGCAACCTTAAGTGGGGCACTGCCGCAGACCTGTCAGCGGCCGGGGGCGGGGTGCGTAGGAGATGGCCGAGTCGCCCTGCGCTGATGTGTGAAGGAGTACCGCTGTCCGGCGTCTCAAACGGGTTTGACGATGGGCAGCATGGCGCTCAGGCGCGTGCCCCTGCCCGGCGTCGACGACACCGTGAGCTTGCCGCGCGCCGCCTCCACCCGATGCCGCATGCCCGCGAGGCCGTGCGTCGATGGCCGCATGCGCTGCGTGTCGAAGCCCTTGCCGTTGTCCGCCACTTCCACGATCACGTGGTTTTCATAGTTCTTCAGCACGATGGTGGCTTCGCTGGCCTCGGCGTACTTGCCGATGTTGGTGAGGCTCTCCTGCACCATGCGGTAGATGGTGAGCTGGCGCGATTCATCCATGGTCACCGGCTCCAGCGCCATCTCGATCTGCAGGCCCGAGCGCTCCCCGAACTCGCGCCCCAGGATCTCCAGCGATGCGACCAGCCCCAGGTTTGAGAGCGACGACGGCCGCAGGTCTTCGATGATGCGGCGCTTGAGCGCGATGCCGCTGTTGAGCAGCTCGGTCAGATGCTGCAGCCGCTGGGTGGCGTCGGGTGCGTCCGTCAGCCGCGACTTCAGCCGCGCCACGTCCAGCTTGGCGGCGGTGAGCAGCGAGCCCAGTTCGTCGTGCAGCTCGCGCGCGAGGTAGCCGCGCTCGGTTTCGCGCACATCCTGCAGATGGGTTGCCAGTTCGGCCAGCGAGGCAGTGCGTTCGAGCACTTCGTCCTCCAGCGCATTGCGCTCGCGCTGCAGGGCCTCCTGCTGGCGCTCGCCGATGGAGCGCAGCGCATGCGTCTGGCGCAGGTAAAGGAAAAAGGCGATCAGCGCCGCCAGCGCCACGATGGCGGTGCCGATGCGCGCCAGCTGCAGCGAGCGCAGCACCTGCTGCTGGCTTCGCTGCAGGGTGTTGTTGCTGGTCTTCACCAGTTCGCTCGCTGTCGTGCGGATGGCCTCCATCTCCTCGCGGCCGACATCGGTCGTGATGACGAATTTCCAGGCGTCGTCCTTGCCGTCCTGGCGCAGCCGCACGCTCATGTCCATCTCGGCCACCTTGCGCAGCACGTGCTTCGACAGTTCGGCCAGCTGGGTGAGTTCGGCCGGCCTGGCGGCGTACAGCCGGCGCAGCGTGGCGAGATGGCCGTCGACCTGCTTGACCGCGTCGTCGTAGGGCTTTCGGTAGCTCGCCTCTCCGGTCAGCAGGTACCCTCGCTGGCCGGTTTCGGCATCCAGCATGTTCTGCAGGATCTGGTTGAGCGTGCCGCGCACCTGCTGCGCCTCGTCGATGTCGGCCAGGGCGCGGCTCGACTGCCGGTAGCCGGCCTCGTTGATGCCGACGAGGGCCAGTGCAGCCAGCGCCGCGAGCAGCAGGCTCACGGCCATTCGTGGAGGGGCTAACCAGTGCATGAAACTTTCAAGGTCGCTTGACGCGCAAGTTCGTGAATAATTGATAACAATCAGGGACCGGTATGTTGCGACCCGCATGCCCGCAACACAACGACGAAAGTAACAGATGATCAAAATCGGAATTGTGGACGACCACGCCATCGTGCGATCGGGCCTCCGGCAGTTCTTCTCCGAGCACGTGGACCTGCGTGTGGCGGGTGAGGCAGCAAGCGGGCGCGAGGCCATCGAACTGGTGCGCACCACGGAACTCGACGTGCTGGTCATGGACCTTTCGATGCCGGGCCAAAGCGGCATCGACGCGCTCGCCATGATCCGCGCCAAGGCGCCGGACGTGGGCATCCTGATCCTCAGCGGCTATCCTGAAGAGCACTACGCGATGAACCTGATCCGGCAGGGCGCGAGCGGTTACCTGAACAAGGAATGCGATCCCATCGAGATCGTCAACGCCATCCGCACCATTTCGCTGGGCCGGCGCTACATCACGCCCGCCGTGGCCGAACTGCTGGCCCGCCAGCTCGACCGCAAGGACGACGCCGCGCCGCACGAGCAGCTCTCGGAGCGCGAGTTCCAGGTGTTCCTGAAGCTCGCCAAGGGCGAGACCGCAGGCGATATCGCCAAGACGCTGTCGCTGTCGGTGAAGACCGTGAGCACCTACCGCACGCGCCTGATGGAGAAGATGAACCTCTCCTCCAACAGCGACCTCACGTACTACGCACTGAAGAACAAGCTGATCGATTGAGATCGGCCTGCGAGCGGGAAGGGGCCCCATGCAGCGGCTCCTTCTTCAACCTGTTCCGGACGAGGAATGCAGCGCCTTGGCCTGCCCGATGCAGAAGTCGACCAGCGCGTCGATTTCGTTCGACTTGTCGAACACCGCATCGACCCCGAACTCGGCGCAACGCCGCCTGATGTCGGGCGTCGCATAGTTGCTGAGAACCACCACCTTCTGCACGGGCTTGCGCGACTGGCAGGCCTGGAGCACCCCCAGGCCGCTGCCTTGCTTGAGAAAGAGATCGACGATGACGAGGTCCCACTCGCCATTGTGGCCGAGCAGCCACGCGCGCGCGCCGCTCTCGGTTTCGGCGAAGCCAACCACCGTGGCGCAGGTCAGTTCTTCCAGCGTACCAATGAGGTTTTCACGGATCGTGAGGTTGTCTTCGACGACGTAGGTCTGCAATCTGGAATCCATGCCGAACCGCGCTTCCTCTGAGGTTGGCAGGCGCATTCGCGGCGCCTAGCTCCATGACCGCCTGCATATCGAGTGTGAGACGCTTCTGTCACCCCATCATGCAAGCTTCAACGTGCGGCTGTTGTAGGCGGGTTCCGACGCGTATACCCGGCCCAGTCTGCAGCGCACCTTCGTAGGCGGCGCCTCACGGTTTTTGCGGCCCGCCGCCGACCCGGACGACGCAATGCCCGGAGTGACAATGACCCATGGCAACGATGATCCTTCGCAACCGGCCCCTCTGGCAGAAGCTGCTCGCATTCGTCGTGCTGCTGTTCGCGGCGCTGGTCATCGTGCTCGCCTTCTTCCCCTGGGACACGCTGCGCGGACCGGTCAACCGCTATGTCAGCGAGCAAACGGGGCGCAAGTTCGAGATCACGCGGCGGCTCGACGTGGGCCTTGGCTGGGGGCAGGCAACGGTCAAGCTGGACGGCATCGAGTTTGCCAATCCCTCTTGGGCGCGCGACCCGTACTTGGTCAAGGCGGACCGCGCCGAGTTCGACATCCGCGTCTGGCCGCTGATCACGAGCAAGGTCGTCATTCCCCGGTTGTTGCTTTTCTCGCCGACGCTCGGGTTGCAGATGGAGGCCGACGGGCGCCGAACCTGGGCGCTCGGCAAGGACACCTCCGATCCCGGCACGGTGCCCGACATCGGCCTCAT
This sequence comes from Variovorax sp. Varisp85, assembly GCF_047304045.1. Taxonomy (NCBI): domain Bacteria; kingdom Pseudomonadati; phylum Pseudomonadota; class Betaproteobacteria; order Burkholderiales; family Comamonadaceae; genus Variovorax; species Variovorax sp. Varisp85. Next base: position 9,253 of record NZ_JBGLYN010000041.1, on the reverse strand, counting down.
CCAGGTCGATACCGGCGTGGTCGGCTTCCTTGCCAAGCACCTCGGCGTCGACCTGCGCGCCGACCTGAGCTACGACAGCAGCCGCGGCGAAATGCCGCTCAACTACCGCATCAAGGGCCGCTACAAGGGCCAACCGCTGACCGCCAGTGGCCGCACCGGCAACGTGCTGCAGATCAATGCCGCGGGTGCGCCGCCGTTCCCGATGGAAATCAATGCGGCTGCCGGCCAGACCCAGCTGAAGGCCGCCGGCACCGTGGCCGAGCTGTCGGGGCTCGACGGCATCGATGCCAAATTCGAGATCAAGGGCCAGACGCTGGGCGCGCTATACCCGCTGCTCGGCATCGCGCTGCCACAGACTTCGCCCTATGTCCTGAGCGGCAAGCTGGGCAAGCGCGGCAAGCTGTGGCAGGCCACCGGCCTCAACGGCAGGCTGGGACTGTCCGACATCGCCGGCGACATGCGCTTCGACCAGGCCGGCCAGTTGCCGTACCTGGCGGGCGACCTGCGTTCGCGCGTGATGGACATGGACGACCTCGGCCCGTTGATCGGCCTGCAGCCCACGGCACGCACTGCCAACGCCGTAGAAGGCGTAGCCCCGCCCCCGACCATCACGCAGGTCAGGCGCCCGGGCGGCAAGGTGCTCCCCGCGACCCCGCTTGACTTCGAGCGCGTGCGCGCAATGAACGCCGACGTGAAGTACACGGCCGACCGCATCCGCAACGTGCGCGACATTCCACTCGAGCGCGGCAGCGTTCAGGTCAAGCTGGCCAACGGCGTGCTCACGCTAGATCCGCTCGACCTCGGCATGGCTGGCGGCAGGTTCGCCGGCGCGATCCGCATCGATGCCTCGAAGAACCCGGCGGATATCCGCGCCTCGCTCGACGTACGGGCGATGCAGCTGGCCCGCCTCTTTCCCAAGCTCGAAACGACGGGCAACAGTGTGGGGCGGCTGGACGGGCGCATCAACCTGTCGGGCTCCGGCACTACCGTGGCCAACTGGCTCGGGGGCGTGTCGGGCGACGTGGCGGTCATGTCGGGGCGTGGCCAGTTCGGCAACCTGCTGCCGGTGTTCGCGACGCTGGTGGGCGGCGACATCATCAAGTTCGTGCTGCGCGGCGACCGCAACGTCGAGCTGCGCTGCGCGGCGTTGGCCTTCGACGTAAACAAGGGGCTGATGACGGGGCGCACGATGATGGTGGACACGACCAACGCCGTGTTCATCGCCACCGGCCAGGCCAACCTGGCAACCGAGGGGCTCGACTTCGTGATCCACCCGGAGCCCAAGAGCAAGAACATCCTGTCGATCCGCACGCCGCTGGTATTGAATGGCACCTTTGGAGCGCCGAAGGGCGGCCTGCAGGCGGGGCCGCTGGCGGGACGCGGCCTGGCCGCACTGGCGCTGGGCGCCGTCAATCCGCTGCTGGCACTGGCCGCGACCGTCGAAACCGGGCCGGGTGCGGATTCCGATTGCAAGAGTGTGCTGGCTCAGGCAAACACCCCCGCGGCTGGGGCGCCCGCCAAGGGGGCAGCCCGCGCGAAGGGCGCAAAGCAGCCTTAAACGACGCCGTGGACGGGCAGGGCGGGGCGCTGCGCGCAGACGCTGCAGTGCGGGTCGCGCGCCACGCGCAGCGTGTCGAAAGATGTGCTGCGTCCGTCGAACATCAGCAGCCTGCCCGCCAGCGACGGCCCGATGCCGGCCAGCAGCTTTAGCGCTTCGCTGGCCTGCAGCGTGCCGATGGTCCCAACCACGGGACCGAACACACCCAGGACGGCGCAGCGCGTTTCCTCGAAGGCCGCATCGGGCGGGAACAGGCAGGCGTAGCAGGGCGAGGCGGCGTCACGGGTGTCGTAGACGCTCAACTGCCCGTCGAAGCGGATCGCCGCACCGGCCACCAGCGGCCTGCCATGGGCCACGCAGGCGCGGTTGACGGCATGCCGCGTGGCAAAGTTGTCGCAGCAGTCCACGACCACGTCAGCCTCGGCCACCAGGCGCGACAGCAGCGCCTCGTCGGCGCGCAGGGCGTGGGTTTCGATGGCGATGTCGGGGTTGATGTCGCGCATGGCCCGCGCGGCCGATTCGACCTTGGCGAGGCCCACCCGCGCGTGCGTGTGGGCAATCTGGCGCTGGAGATTGGTGAGATCGACTTCGTCGTCGTCGACCAGCGCGATGTGGCCGACGCCTGCTGCCGCAAGGTACAGGGCAACCGGCGAGCCCAGCCCGCCGGCACCTATGACAAGAACTCGCCCGGCCCTGACGCGCGTTTGCCCGTCGATGCCGAACTCCTCCAGAAGGATGTGGCGCGAGTAGCGCAGCAGATCGCTATCTTCCATGCGCCGCCCGGCTCAGTTTTCTTTCTTTTCTTCCTTGTTGTCGATGATGACCTGTGTCTTGCTCACGAGCACCGGCTGGCCCTTCAGGCGGTTGAGCGCCTGCACCAGCGGGAAGTCCTTGTCGGTGCCGAATTCGGGCACCTTGCGGTCCTGCGGCGGCTTCTTGGCTTCTTCCTCGAGGCGCTTGCGGGCTTCGTCGCGGGCCTTTTCGCGTTCCGGGTCCTTGACTTCGGGGCCCTGGCCGCTGGCCAGGTGCTTCTCGAGGTCGGCTTCGCGCATGCGCAGGGCGGCAAACGGGCTGCCTTCGGCGCTTTCGTCGATCAGCACGTTGGGCACGATGCCCTTGGCCTGGATCGAGGTGCCGCTGGGCGTGTAGTAGCGCGCCGTGGTGATCTTCAGGCCGGTATCGGGGCCGAGCGGGCGCACCGTCTGAACCGAGCCCTTGCCGAAGGTCTGGCTGCCCATGACGGTTGCGCGCTTGTGGTCCTGCAGCGCGCCGGCCACGATTTCGCTGGCCGAGGCCGAGCCTTCGTTCACCAGTACCACCAGCGGCACGTTCTTCAGCGCGGCCGGCAGGCTGCGCAGCGGGTCGCTTCCGGAGCGGCGCTGGTAGAACTCCGGCGCAGCCTTGTAGACGGACTTGCTTTCGGCCAGCTGGCCGTCGGTGGTGACCACCGTGACGTTCTCGGGCAGGAAGGCCGACGACACCGCCACCGCCGCGTCGAGCAAGCCGCCCGGGTCGTTGCGCAGGTCGAGCACCAGGCCCTTGAGGTTCGGATCTTCCTTGTACATCTCGTCGATCTTCTTCACGAAGTCGTCGACGGTGCGTTCCTGGAACTGCGACAGGCGGATCCAGCCGTAGCCGGGCTCCATGATCTTGCCGCGGACCGATTGCGTGCGGATTTCCTCGCGCGTGATCGTGACCGGGAAGGTGCGGCTCTCGTCCTTGCGGAAGATGGTCAGCAGCACCTTGGTGTTGGCTTCGCCGCGCATGCGCTTGACCGCCTCGTTCAGCGACAGGCCGCGCACGGCGGTGTCGTCGATCTTGGTGATCAGGTCGTTGGGCTTCAGTCCGGCGCGGAAGGCCGGGGAGCCTTCGATGGGCGAGACGACCTTGATCAGGCCGTCTTCCTGCGAAATCTCGATGCCCACGCCGACGAAGCGGCCGGTGGTGCCCTCGCGGAATTCCTTGAAGGACTTCTTGTCGAAGTACTGGGAATGCGGGTCGAGGCCCGCGACCATGCCCGAAATGGCGTCGGAGATGAGCTTTTTCTCGTCGACCGGCTCGACGTAGTCGCTCTTGACCATGCCGAAGACGGCAGCGAGCTGCTGCAATTCCTCGAGCGGTAGCGGCGCAAGCGATCCGCGTGCGACGGTCTGCAACGAGACGGTGGTCAGGACGCCGGCAACGGCGCCGGCGGCGACCCAGCCGGTGATCTTCAGTTTCTGGCCCATCATGAGTGGTTGTCCTTGTCGGCGGCTGTCAAACCAATATACACAGCTTGGAAGCAAATTGCCTGCCGGGGTTCCACGTAGGGCCCGGCAGAAAAGGGTTTCTTCAGCCTTTACCTTGCGAGGCCACCGCGGCGGCGGCCTTTTCGGCGGCCGCGGCATCGCCCAGGTAGTAGTGGCGCATGGGCTTGAGGTCGTCGTCGAGCTCGTAGACCAGCGGGATGCCGTTCGGGATGTTCAGGCCGACGATGGCGTCGTCGGAGATGCCGTCGAGGTATTTCACCAGCGCCCGGATCGAGTTGCCGTGGGCCGCGACGACCAGGCGGCGCCCCGTGCGGATGGCTGGCGCCATCGATTCGTTCCAGAACGGCAGCACGCGCGCCACCGTGTCCTTCAGGCACTCGGTCAGCGGGATCTGCTCGGGCGACAGCTTGGCATAGCGCACGTCGCTGCGCTCGCTGCGCGGGTCGTCGGCTTCCAGCGGCGGGGGCGGGGTGTTGTAGCTGCGGCGCCAGACCAGCACCTGCTCGTCGCCGTACTTCTTGGCGGTTTCGGCCTTGTTCAGGCCCTGCAGGCCGCCATAGTGGCGCTCGTTCAGGCGCCAGGAATGGACCACCGGCAGCCATGTGCGGTCGAGCTCGTCGAGCGTGTGCCACAGGGTGCGGGTGGCGCGCTTCAGGACGCTGGTGTAGGCGACGTCGAAGTCGTAACCTTCTGCCTTGAGCAGCCGGCCGGCCTGCTTGGCCTGCTCGACGCCGGTTTCCGTGAGGTCGACGTCGGTCCATCCGGTGAAGCGGTTTTCGAGATTCCAGGTCGATTCGCCGTGACGGATCAATACCAGTTTGTGCATGTGGGAGGCCTTTGGCTGCGCTTGCGAAACCTCGCATTCTAAAATCCCCGGTTTGCCATTCAAGGAACCCCCGTGAAATTGATCGAATTCGTCACCGCGAACTGGATGCTGATCCTGATCGCGCTCAGCTCCGGCGCCATGCTGGCCTGGCCGCTGGTACGGGGTGCGGGCGGCGGAACGCTCACGGCCCAGGGCGCCGTGCAGCTCATCAACCGCGAGCGCGCGGTGCTGGTCGACGTGCGCGAGCCGGAAGAATTCGCCACCGGCCACATGATCGGCGCCAAGAACGTGCCCCTGAACCAGCTCGAGGAAAAGCTGACGGGCGCGGTCAAGAACAAGACCGTGCCGCTGCTGCTGGTATGCGCCACCGGCACCCGCGCCCAGCGTGCCGTGGCCATGGCCAGGAAGCTGGGCTACGAGCAGGCCCAAGCCGTGGCCGGCGGACTCAAAGCCTGGAAAGACGCTAACCTGCCGGTTGAAAAAGCCTGAGTCTTCCCAAGGTAGAGAGCATGCAAGCCGTCAAGATGTACACCACCGCCGTCTGCCCTTACTGCATTCGTGCGAAGCAGATCCTGAAGTCCAAGGGGGTCGAGCAGATCGAGGAGATCCGCATCGACACCGACCCGCAGGCCCGCAACACCATGATGGAGATCACCCAGCGCCGCACGGTGCCGCAGATCTTCATCGGCGAGACGCACGTGGGCGGCTGCGACGACCTGATGGCTCTCGACGGCCGCGGCGGCCTCGTGCCCCTGCTGCAGGGTGCGTAAATAGGCTCTCCCCCAGGCTTCGCGCACTTCGTGTCGCTTCTCCAACCCCCTACCGGGGGCAACACCAGCGGCCCGGCAAAGCCGGTTCCGCGGTGTTTCACGGATGAGCCTCGTCGTGGGGCGATAATCTTGAGTCCATTCATCTGCAGCCCGCTGCGGGAACCTTTCCCCGGCGGGCATTGTTTTGATCCTCGAAAGTTCAGCCATGGCCGACCAGCAAGCCCAAGATCCCGTGTTCCAGATCCAGCGCGTCTACCTCAAGGACCTGTCGCTTGAGCAACCCAATTCGCCCGCGATCCTGCTGGAACAGGAACAGCCCACGGTCGATATCCAGCTCGGCGTGGACGCCCAGCCGGTGACCGACGGCATCTTCGAGATCACCGTTTCGGCCACCGTGCAGACCAAGATCGGCGACAAGACCGTGTTCCTGGTCGAGGCCAAGCAGGCCGGCATCTTCGAGATCCGCAACCTGCCGGAAGACCAGATGGGCGCGATCCTGGGCATCGCATGCCCGCAGATCGTCTACCCGTACCTGCGCGGCAACGTCGCCGACGTGATCCAGCGCGGCGGCTTCCCGCCCGTGCACCTCGCCGAGATCAACTTCCAGGCGATGTACGAACAGCAGCAGGCGCAGGCCGCCGGCCAAGCCGCGCCGACCCTCGCGCAGTAAACCGGCACAGACGCCGCCAACGCCGATGAAGATCTGCGTTCATGGCGCCGGTGCCTGGGGCACGGCAGTCGCCGTCAACGCGGCGGCTCGCCACGAGGTCACGCTCTGGGCGCGCGATGCCGCTCAGGCCGACGCCATGTCGGCCGCGCGCGAAAACACCCGCTACCTGCCCGGGCTGGCTTTGCCGGCCTCGCTCGCCGTGCGCGCCGGCGACATCGCCCAGGCGCAGGCCGGCGCCGACCTCGTCATCGTGGCCACGCCCATGGCCGCCCTGCGCGAGCAGCTCGTCGCACTGCGCGGCACCACCGCGGCGGTGGCGTGGCTGTGCAAGGGCGTCGAGCCCGCACTCGACAGTTCTCCCGAATCCTTTGGCCTGCTGGCCCACGAAATATGGGCGCAGGTTGCTCCTGATTTGAGAGCGGGCGTGCTCAGCGGCCCCAGCTTTGCGCAGGAGGTCGCCGAAGGCCGGCCGACCGCGCTGGTGGCCGCCAGCCCGCATGCCGCGGTTCGCGACACGCTGGTCGATGCCTTCCACGGACCCGCGCTGCGCGTGTACGCCAACGAAGACATCGTGGGCGTGGAAGTGGGCGGCGCGGTCAAGAACGTGCTGGCCATCGCCACCGGGCTGTGCGACGGCCTTGCGCTGGGGCTCAACGCCCGGGCGGCACTCATTACCCGCGGCCTCGCCGAAATGACCCGCTTCGGTCTCGCGCTGGGCGCCCGCGCCGAGACCTTCATGGGCCTTTCGGGCCTGGGCGACCTCGTGCTGACCTCCACCGGCGACCTGTCGCGCAACCGCAAGGTCGGCCTGCTGCTGGCCCAGGGCCGAACGCTGGCGCAGGCCGTCGATTCGCTCGGCCACGTCGCCGAAGGCGTGTATTGCGCCCGCACCGTGGTGCAGCGCGCGCGCGGCCTTGGTGTCGAGATGCCGATCGCCGAGGGCGTGGTCGCCCTGCTCGACGGCCGCGTGAGCCCGCAGGACGCCGTGGCCGCCCTGACGGGCCGCGACCCGGTGCCGGAATCGGTCCAGCCGGGCGCTGCGGCTTCCCCTCGTCAATCCTCCTGAAGAAAAAACGCAGAGACAAAGAGCCATGAGCCTTCGCTTCGATTTTTCAGCGCCGGCCGTGGCCGCGCTGGCCCTGTCCGATGCCACCCGCGCATTGCAGGAAGACGTTGCCGACGGCGACCTCACCGCGTCGCTGGTCGATCCCGTCCGCACCGCCCGCGCCCGCGTGCTGGCGCGCGAAGCTGCCGTGGTGTGCGGCGCGCCCTGGGTCGAGGCGGCCCTGCGGCAGCTCGACCCGCAAGTGCGCATCCACTGGCTCTGCGCCGAAGGCGAGCGTTGCGCAGCCGGCCAGACCGTGTTCGAGATCGAAGGCTCTGCGCGTGCACTGCTGACGGCCGAGCGCACCGCGCTCAACTTCCTGCAATTGCTGAGCGCGGTCGCCACCAAGACCGCCCTGTATGCCGACGCCGTGCGAGGCACGCGTGCCCGCATCGTCGACACCCGCAAGACGATTCCGGGCCTGCGCCTCGCTCAGAAATACGCTGTTCGCACCGGCGGTGGCCTGAATCACCGCATTGGCCTGTACGACGCGGTGCTCATCAAGGAAAACCACATCGCCGCGGCCGGCGGCGTGGCGGCCGCCCTGCGCGCCGTGGCGCCGGTGGCTGCGCGGGCCGCCTTCGTCGAAGTCGAGGTCGAAACGCTGGCCCAGCTGCGCGAGGCGCTGGACGCCGGCGCGCGCATGGTGCTGCTCGACAACATGGATTTGCCCACGCTGCGCGAGGCCGTGCGCATCAATGACGAAGCCGGCGAAAGCCGCAAGGCCGTGCTGGAAATATCCGGCGGCGTCACGCTGGACGGCCTGCGCGCCCTGGCCGAAACCGGTGTCGACCGGATCTCGGTGGGCGCGTTGACCAAGGATGTCAAAGCCATCGACTATTCGATGCGTTTCCAGGAAGGCTGATCCGCCCATGTCGTCTCCGGTCATCGACATCGACTACGAACAGCCCGCGCTGAAAGGTTCAGCCTGCGACACGCGCCACGCCTGGGCCCGCGTGCCCCCCGAGCCTTCGCCCGATGAACGCACCGCGCTGAAGGAGCGCATCCGCCGCCTGCTGCGTGAGCGCAACGCCGTGATGGTGTCGCACTTCTATGTGCACCCCGACCTGCAGGACCTGGCCGAGGAAACCGGCGGCATCGTGAGCGATTCGCTCGAGATGGCGCGCTTCGGCCGCGACCATGCCGCGCAGACGCTGGTGGTGTCGGGCGTGCGCTTCATGGGCGAGACCTCGAAGATCCTGTCGCCCGAAAAGCGCGTGCTGATGCCCGACCTCGACGCGAACTGCTCGCTCGACCTGGGCTGCCCGGTCGACGAATTCAGTGCCTTCTGCGACCAGCACCCCGACCGCACCGTGGTCGTCTACGCCAACACCAGCGCCGCCGTGAAGGCGCGCGCCGACTGGCTCGTCACGTCGAGCTGCGCGCTCGACGTGGTGGGTGCCCTGCACGCGGCGGGCCAGAAGATCCTCTGGGGCCCCGACCGCCACCTGGGCGACTACATCCAGCGCCAGACCGGTGCGGACATGGTCAGCTGGAACGGCGCCTGCATCGTGCATGACGAATTCAAGGCGCTGGAGCTCGAACTGCTCATGAAGGAGCACCCGAAGGCGAAGGTGCTGGTGCACCCGGAATCGCCGTCGGACGTGATCGCGCTGGCGGATGCGGTGGGTTCCACCTCGGCCATCCTGAATGCCGCGCAGCGCATGGACGCCAGCGAATTCATCGTCGCCACGGACACCGGCATGCTGCACAAACTGCGCACGCTGAACCCCGGCAAGACCTTCATCGAGGCGCCAACCGCCGGCAACGGCGGCACCTGCAAGAGTTGCGCGCATTGCCCGTGGATGGCGATGAATGGGTTGGTGGAGCTGGCGAATGCGCTGGAGACGGGTGCGGGCGAGATCCACGTCGATCCGGCACTGGGGCTGCGGGCGCGTGTGCCGATCGACCGCATGCTGGCGTTTACGGCCGGGCTGAAGAACGGGCAGGCGCCGGGCAGCTTGGTTGCCGGCATCGGCGCTGCCTGATCCCGTCTTGCACCTTCCCCCTCTGGGGGAAGGTGGGATGGGGGCAGCAGAGCGCTTCCTGGGTATGCCGCTTGCCCCCATCCCACC